>NZ_JBZYAO010000016.1:0-33009 GCF_059820445.1 Paenibacillus sp. sgz302190 | reverse complement strand
TGTGCGTTGTTTGGGTGCCCGGATCCCCTTCCTCCCGCCCGGGCGGCAAAAAAAGCCCTCCAACAAGTGGAGGGCGCTGCAAAGAGCTCCCCGCGGTGCGGGGGGCTTATTTTTTCAGCTGCGGCGCGATGCGGCTTAGCAGCGATGCCATTTCCGCACGCGTCAGAGACGCTTGCGGGCGGAACGTGCCGTTCGCGAAGCCGTCGACGACACCCATGCGGCTCATCGCCGCAATGGCTGCGTACGACCAGCTTCCCTCCGGCACGTCGGAAAAGCTTGCCTTCGCCGCTCCGCCGGCCGAAGGCACGTTCACAACGCGGGAGAGGAGCGCAGCCATCTGCTCCCGCGTTATGGGTTGATCCGGGGCGAAGAGGTCGCTGCTGATCCCCTGGATCAGCCCGTGCTGCTTCGCCAACGCAATTTCCTGCCGGGCCCAGTGGGTGGCCGGCACGTCGTTGAACGTTGCGGCGGCTGTGCCCGCATCGCCGGTCAGTCCCAGCGCGCGCACGAGAATGACCGCCGCTTCCGCCCTCGTGAGCGGCGCGTCCGGCGTGAACGCGCCTGTGGAGGTGCCGACCATCCAGCCGCGGTTCGCCACGTCCAGTACGGCCGACTGCCCCCAATGGGTCTGCATATCGTCGAAGTAAAAACCGTCCGCCCACAGGCTGTAGTAGTTCCAGGTATCGTTAGCGGCCTGGTTCAAGCTCCAACTGCCGGTGCCTTTGAGACTGTACCGTTTGACGAGCTCCAGCTTCTTTTTGATCGACTGCTCGTCTTCATACCAGACGGTGTAGCTGCCCGGAGGAAGACTTTCCCCGTTCACAGTCGGCAGGACGTCCGTCGGTTGAATGACAAACGTGGCGGTCGGCGATTGGCTGGCCAAATCAAATCGTTTGTTGCCTTTATACGTCTTGATCAGCTGCTCGATCGTCTGGTTGGACACGCTGGATCCGTTAGATGCCGGGTTCTGATTCCAGTAACGGCCGTAAAAAGGAATCCCCAGCACGATTTTATCGGATGAAACCTGCGTCAAAGCGTACTGAATGGATTTTTCCACAAAGGACAAACTAGCTACAGGTCCCGGATCCGGATCCCCTGGGTAACTTTCGTCGTAAGCCATAATCATCAAATAGTCGCTGTTCTGGGCGAGAGCTTTGTAATCATAGGCTCCCAGCCAGCTCGCCTTATCTCCCTCCGGGTTGGCCGGCACCGCCACGGAAACTTCCTTGTCAGCCGGCAGTTTGGCGCGTATAAGCCGGATCATATCCGTGTATTTGTCCCGGTAGGACTTGTTCACATTTTCAATGTCCATGTTGACGCCGTCCAAATTGTTCGCCTTGACCATTTCGGCCAACTGGGCCGCCAGCGCTTCGCGTTTATCAATCGCCGTTTCCCCGGTATTTTCGTTGTAATCGTTGCTTATAAAAGGAACGACCCGTTTCCCTTCCTTGTGCATGGCATCTATAAAAGAAGCATCGAAAGTCTCCGAAACTTGCAATGTTCCGTCCGATTTCAAATCGATATAATTGGGAGAAATCGCATCCAGCGCTTGGCCGCTTTTATCCACTTGTGAGACGTAAGACTGCGGATTGCCCGAAAACAAGTACGACATGTTGAATTTCCCCTGTTTTGCTGCGGCCTCCGCATGTACGGCCTGGTTCTGTCCCGTCGCGATGATCCCCGAAGCGAGGGTCAAGCCGACAGCCGCGATTTTCAAGCTTTTTCCCCATTTTCGCACCTTGGTGTCATCTCCTCGTTGTCTATTTGCCTTCTCTATCATGCAAGAAAGACGGTTGTTTAGCAAACTGTAAATACTGGTCCGGCTAAAAAGTTGTACGCTCTCACTCAAAAGTTATCCACAAACCTTCCACACCACCGCCTCAGTTCACCCACAGGATTTCAGGTTTTATCCACAAAATATACACATTTATCCACCTGCCAAATAGCGGTTATCCACATTGCGTCTTGTTCTTCTCCGTTTAACTTTTTGCCCGCCTGCTTCGTCAAAACTATGACCGGAGGCTGTACCGGCCCAATACATCGTTCAAGAGTTTCATTGAAACCCGGACTGCGGTCCCAGACAGATTTAAACAATATGGAAATAAAAGGATAGAATCGGGACGAGAATCGTTCTATAATGAAGTGTAGGCCTGAAATGGGAATCACTTACTTTCAAAATAGAGACTTGACATAACCGGGGAGGATTCCATGCATGTCTGGAGAAAAAATACTTATCGTTGACGACGAGCCGGATATTGTCGAATTGATCCGACTTTATCTGGTTCGGGAAGGTTACGAGGTTATTAGCGCAAATAACGGGCAGGACGTTTTCGAGATTGTTTTGCACCAGCGGCCCGATCTTATCATATTGGATATTTTATTGCCGGGTTTGGACGGAATTGAAGTGTGCAGACAGCTGCGCAAGACGCATAATACGCCGATTCTTTTCCTTTCGGGCAAAAGCGAAGATATTGACATCATTCTGGGACTTAGCATGGGAGGCGACGATTACATAACCAAGCCGTTCAGTCCAAGTCAACTGGTCGCCCGGGTCAAAGCGCATTTGCGGCGAAACTCGATCCTCGATAAACAGAAAGACCATCCTCAGCTCGTTAAATACCCCGGGTTAGAAATCGATTTGGTCAGCCGCATCGTCAAAGTGACTGGACAGCCTATCTCCCTTTCCGCCAAAGAGTTTGACCTGCTGGCATTGATGGCCAAGACGCCGAACCGCGTCTATAAAATCGAACAATTATTTGAAATCGTATGGAGCCTCGACAGTATCGGAGATCCAAGAACGCTTATCGTACATATCAGCAACCTGCGGAAAAAAATCGAGCCCAACCCCTCCGAACCGCGATACATTATCACTGTTCGGGGAGTGGGCTATAAATTTAACAGCTTCTTTGCTTAGTGCGCGGCACATGCAAGAAGCTTTTTTTCGTTTGTCCCGGGCGGCGGGTTTTAGTGGAGCAGCTTCGCGTACAGCTCGGCGGCGTATTCCTGCAAAGGAACGGATACGGCCGCGATGAGCAGGGCGGGGAGCATGTTGCCGACGTTGATTTTTTTAATATTGAGCAGATTCAAACCGACGCCGATGACAAGTACGCCTCCGACCGCAGTAATTTGCACGATAATCGCCTGCAGGGAAGCGTCGCTGAACGCCGTCGCTATCAAAGCCGCCGCCATGGCGATCGCGCCCTGCAGCACAAACACCGGTCCCGCGGAAAATATGACGCCTATCCCTAGCGTCGAAGCCAAAATAATCGACAAAAACCCGTCCAACAGCGCTTTCGTGTACAAAATGTCATGATTATGCCTCAGACCGCCGTCCAGCGGACCAAGTATCGCCATCGCCCCGATGCAGTACACGAGAGTCGCCGTTACAAAGCCCTCCGATATGCCGGGCGTACCGTTTCCCTGCGTCTTGCTTCGCATCCGGTTTTGCAGCCAGTCGCCAAGCCGCGCAAGCCTGTCCTCGATCCGCAGCAGCTCCCCGATGATGCCCCCGATCACAAGGCTGATGATAACCGCTAAAATCCGATCCGATTTGAGCGCCATCGCAATGCCCAAAACCGCTATTGCCAGCCCGATTCCTTGCATAACTGTGCTTCGTATGCCTTCCGGTATGCGCGGCAGCATGATTCCCAGCAGCCCTCCCGCGACAATAGCCAGCGCATTGACAATCGTTCCCCATAAAGCCATGCTGCACGGTTCCTCTCTTGACGACATCTCTTTTCATCTATTTCATTCTACATGATCCCGCTCATAATTTCCTCCACCCTTGGAAACCGTATGTATAGGCTATGAGAAAGGAGGACTGCTGCATGTCTAACGATAAAACGATGGACCCGATGAGCGGAGACATGGTCGAAACCGACGGTGTCTATGCCAACGAAGACGGCCGCGAAGTGACCCTCAAGCGGGGCGACGAGTTCCCTGCCGATCTTGTCTTGGGCCGAACGACCTGGGAAATGAAGGGCTTTTCCATGGATGAATCCGATATTGATCACAATTTTAAAGAGAACACGCCAATGCGAAAACAGAAGAGCAGAGGTCTGAAGAGGGTATAAGCTTTTGCGGAATTTTCCGGGTTGTGCCTACAGCTCGGTTTTTTCCTGTCTATGGAATCTGTCCGATGGACTCCGCCCGCCGGACTCCTATGCTATAATATAGGTTAATTCTATGAAAACGTTAGGAGATTTCGATATGTCAGGCAAGAGGATCGTCATTGTTACCGGAGGAGCTCTCGGAGATTGGGTTACACAAGAAATTCGGCAGGACGACGTGCTGGTCGGCTGCGACCGCGGCGCATTATTTCTCGTACGCAGCGGTTTGCGGCCGCATATCGCTTTGGGTGATTTTGACTCCGTATCGGCGGAGGAACTGGACGAAATCCGGGCGGCCAGCCGCGAGTTCGTCGATTGCGATCCCGTTCTCAAAGATTTGACCGATACGGAGATGGCTTTCGAATGGGCGATGGCGAACAACCCCGGCAGCATCGTGCTCCTGGGCGCTCTCGGGACGCGCTTTGACCATTCCCTGTCCAACATCCATCTGCTGCGAAAAGCGGCGGACCGCGGCATCCCCTGCACCATTATCGATGCCTGCAACGAGGTCATCGCAGCCGTCAAAGGACGGACGAAGATCCGAAAAAGCCGGTACACCCATGTCTCCTTGCTGCCCTTGAGCATGGAAGTGACAGGGATTACACTTCACGGCTTTCAATATCCGCTGCATCAAGCAACCTTGCAAATCGGGCAGTCGCTGGGCGTCAGCAACGTGCTTGTGGAAGATACGGGAACCATCGATATCGACTCCGGCTATTTGCTAGTGATCCAAAGCAAGGATTGACTCCTCTGCAAACGGCGCCTTCCGGCCCGGCCACGGGGCTGCTTCCCTTGCAGCCCCCGCTACGCCTGCATATGGGTGCAGCAAACCTATTTCATCCGCTTCACTCCTTTAAATACCCCCGGCACATCGCACCGGCCCCCGTTTGCAAGAAACACCCGTCGGATATCCGGCCCGAACGTGCAGCACGTCAGAACGATGAAAATCATCGTTCGAGATGCGTGCCGACGTCTAACTTTCCCCTCACACTTATGCATCCCGTATCCACATTTGGTACAAACTAAACCGGTCTCCAAAAATTCGAATTGCGGAGGCATTTTTTTTCATGACTCCGTCTTGACTTTTGTCGCTATATGCAGTAAATTAAATTGTATAAAATTAAATTGCACACAATTAATCAAACAAAAACCAAACGCAAAAGGAGCTTGATGACCATGCAAAACTTATACACAGCAACTGTAACGGCAACAGGAGGAAGAAACGGATCGATCGTCTCCAACGACGGCGTCCTTAAACTCGATGTGCGGATGCCCAAAGAACTGGGCGGGGCCGGCGGCGACGCTACCAATCCGGAGCAATTGTTTGCCGCGGGGTATTCCGCTTGCTTCGACAGCGCCCTGAACCTGGTCATTCGCAACAAGAGAATCGAAGTCCAGGGTACCGAAGTGACGGCGCACGTAAGCATCGGCAAAGCTGACGACGGCGGCTTCCAGCTAGCCGTGCAGCTGGACGTCAAAATAGACGGCGTAGACGCGCCCGTCGCCAGAGAATTGGTCGAAGCCGCGCATCAAGTGTGCCCTTACTCCCGCGCAACCCGCGGCAACATCGAAGTGAACCTGAACGTAGTCGAATCCGCAGGCTTCTCATTCTAAAGCCGCACCCGCTCGTTCAGCCTTTGGAAGCCGCCGGGCCCGTCGCTCCGGCACATTTTTGCCTTCGAAGTCGCACGCACTTGCCAAAAAAAGCAGCCGGCTCTCCTCAGCCGACTGCTTTTTGCTTATTTTTGCCCGTAGTAGGCGTTTGCTCCGTGTTTTCTTAGGAAGTGGCGGTCCAGCAGCGTCTGGTCCATAGCGCCGATGGACGGGTTCAGGTTGAACGTACGGTACGCGATTTTCGCGACTTCTTCGAGAACGACTGCGTTATGAACCGCGTTGTGCGGGTCTTTGCCCCAGCTGAACGGCGCGTGGCAGTTGACCAGGACGCCCGGGATCATCGACGGGTCCTTGTCTTTGAACGTCTCGATAATGACGTTGCCCGTCTCCAGCTCGTAGGCGCCTTTAATCTCCGCTTCCGTCATAAGACGGGTGCACGGCACTTCGCCGTAAAAATAATCCGCATGCGTCGTACCGAGCGCAGGAATGCCTCTGCCCGCTTGCGCCCAGCTTGTCGCCCACGGCGAATGCGTATGCACGATGCCGCCGATCGTCGGGAACGCGCGGTATAGGGCCAGATGGGTCGGCGTGTCCGAGGAAGGCTTCAGCTTCCCTTCCACGATGCCGCCTTCCAAGTTGACAACGACCAAATCCTCGGCCTTCAATTCTTCATAAGGCACGCCGCTCGGCTTGATCACCACAAGACCTTGCTCGCGGTCAATCCCGCTCACATTTCCCCATGTAAACGTCACAAGCCGATATTTCGGCAAATCAAGGTTCGCTTCGAGAACCGCCTGTTTCAAGCTTTCCAGCATTGTGTTCAACACCTTTCCGGTAATGTGGGTACTATTACAGTCATTATACACTTGTACGTACATGTTTGTCATACATCTTTTTTCTTTGCTTGTTTTGGATGGACTTGTATGTACCACATTCGCTCCAATCGGCGGAAAATATGCTGCATAGACGCGACCACACCGCCGCCGCAAATCGAAAAAGCCGGCCGAGAAAAAGCAATCTCAGCCGGCCGGCAGCAGCGCGTGCGCTTCTGGTTTTATTTTAAGCGGATCATCGAAAAAACAAGCGTCTTCCCGTCCGGTTCAAGCCGGGTTTCCACAGAATAACCGCCGATTTGCTGCGTACCGGTTTCAATCGCTTCCTTCGCAGCCGCCTTGGCGCACATGTCGGAAAAATGCCGGTAAAACGTTTCGGCATCGTATCCGAACAAGAAATCCGTAAACTTGCGGATGCTTTCCGTATTGCGGGCCAGTGTGCCTTCTTCCAGCCGCACCGTGACGCCGTAGGTCTGAAACTGCGGGTCGAGCCACAAGGAAACCTCGCTGCTGCTGCGCGCTTCAAGCGTCGCCCCTTTCACGGCCTGCTCCTTGGCATCCGCATCCCGGAACAGACGCAGCGTCGTCTCTTCCAGGTCGTAGTTCGTCCCCCGCAGCTTGCCGGCCTCTTCCATCACGCCGTAGGCCTGGAGCATCGTTTTGTCCGGGAACACGAGCTTCTTGTAGCTGCCGTCCTTGGTCGGCACGATTTTCACAAACTGCTCGCTCTCATTCGATACGGCGATCCGCTGCGATTTATTTTGCAGGCGCGCGATAATCCGCAGCGCTTCCGCCCGGGTCACATTCACGCCGACGCCAAAATACCCGTTCGGGTATCCTTCCATTATGCCTTTGGCCATCACTTCGCCGATGAACTTTTGCTGTCTGTCGGAAGCGCTTTGAAAATCGCCGAATCTGGAAGCTGTAGCGACACTGTACGTCTCGTCTTCCAAGTACTCCGTTTCCTTGAGCAAGTAATACAGAATTTCAGCGACATCCTCGCGCTTCAGCTTCGCTTTATAATCGGAAAATTGGCCTTTGCTAATAAAATGGAGATCGCTCGCCAAATCCAAATAAGGCTTCGCCCAATACCCGACAGTACTCGGTTTAAACGAAAAATCGCGGTAATCCTGCTGCAAAATGCTTTGATTGCCACTGCTGAGCGCCCGCAGGAACGCGGGTTTCCATTTCCGTTCTCCGTTCGGGTATACATCGGTAAAGGAAAGCAGCACTATTTTCACAAACTGATCCGCCGTAACCGAATCGTCGGGACGAAACGTGCCGTCCGGGAACCCGTCCAGCAATCCCTGCTGCGCCATTTGTCGGATCGTTTGCTCGGCCCAATGGCCTTGAATGTCCGTAAACCCGGCCGCTTCGCCCGTTCCCGGCACGGCCGCGGCAGCTGCCACTACGAGCAAGATTAAAAACGATATCATCTTTTTCAACTTTATCATCAACGACTCTCCGCTTCTCCATGGTGAATTTTGGCGAAATATCGCGCCTTTCCTAGGATAATGCTTCATCCGGGCTTTGAAAACCTGCTAAAAGCCTAGAATCGCCGAGACAAACGGGACTATGACGGCTGGGACTCCAGCCGCAACAATGCAGGAACAAATCACTTACCCCCAACCTTATACACAACTTATCCACAGACGGCAATCCCTCTAACGCAGCACCGGCCAGACATCATGCTCAGAAAACATGTAATGGCATCACCGACACCGTCTGCTGCAAACTACATCCCTATCACTTCACTTACGTCACTGCCCAACCACCGACGCCGTACACAAAAGCCTGCAAAAATACATCCTTTTATGCCGAAGTAGACTCATTTCGAAATATTCCTGCAAATCTGCAGTTTTTATCGCCCAAACTCATGCTTAACCCCGTCATCGGCGGAAATTCCTGCACAATCGCAGGCTTTTTCTCCAAGTACGAAAAAAAGGAAACCCATCGCCGAGGCAATGGGTTTCCTTTTTTTCGTACTGCTGCCGGTTTGGCGCTGCTTTCGCGGCGTTTCCTGCGGCAAGTTTCCAGCTGCAAACTACCCGATTTTCCGGCCGGGCCCGACCAGGACTGTTGAATTGTAATACCGGAGCCACTCGGTAAAATGCTGCATTTTGTACAAATAATCCGCCGCGCTCGCTCCGTACAAATATCCGTACTTTTCCAGCTTCAGCGTTTGGTGCAGCTCCCAGCCGTTCATATACAACGTTTTCACGAACGCCTCTTCCGTCTGGGGCTTGTACAAATCCGTCCCTCTGGAAATCTCGACCTCTTCGATGATCGCTCCCATGTAGTAGGGATACACGTTCACCTGATGCCCCAGATCCACATAAGCCAGCCCCGTGTACTCATAGGGAAGCCAGACGAGGCTGGTCTTCATGTCGCTTAGTTTGACTGTATATGCAAGTCCCATGTTCAATGCTACCGGTTGCGGAAAATTGTTGATTTGTCCTGAGCGGATATGCTCCCAAACATGTTCAACGAAGTTCATGATGTTCTTCCTTCCATTAGACGCTCTAGGATTTTATAAAGCCGGCCGTAAGACCCAAGTTCGCGGGATGAGATAAACCTCAGCGAGGTCTTTCTAAGATGTGAGGGCCGCGTTAGAGGTAGCCTGAGCGAAAGTACCTATTGCAAATAGTACAATTTTATCAGCAACTGTTCAACTGCTTAAATAAAATCAATGGAAATCCCGGCTGATTTTTTTCCTGCCACCGGTATGCTGCAGCGTTGAACGGAACCGGAACGGCCGGCGCCTACACCTTAAACTGCCGTACGGCTTCATGCAGCGCCTGTGCCGACTCCGTCAAATGTGTCACAGAGCCGGTTATCTCCTGCATCGCGCCCAGCTGATTCTGGGTATGCGAAACAATCGATTGCGACTGCTGCGCCGATTGTTTGGCCAGGTGCGCCATCTCGGAGATGGAGGCGGATACTTCTTCGGCTCCCGCGGACATTTCCTGCGAAGCGGCGGACAGATCCTGCACCTGCTCCGAAATGCTTGCAATGGAGCGGAGAATACCGCCGAACAAGGCGCCGGTCTCCTGAATCAGCCGCACCCCTTGGCCCACCTCGTCCCGTACCCCGCCCATTGCAGTTGCCGAAGCCAGGGCATCCTCCTCGATACCTGCGATGTTGGCGTTAATTTGCGCCGCCGCTTGCGCAGACTGCTCGGCGAGCTTGCGCACTTCGGATGCGACAACGGCGAATCCCCTGCCTTGTTCGCCTGCTCTGGCCGCCTCAATGGAAGCGTTGAGCGCCAGCAAATTCGTTTGATTGGCAATGCCGGCGATCAAATTTACGACTTCATGAATTTCCCGGACGCGGTTTCCAACCCGGTCGATCACTTCCGCGGACGATTGGACTGAGTGTTCGATGCGCATCATTTGATCGATCGATCGGGTAATGGCCTCATTGCCTTGTCCGGCATCCCCCTGGGCTTCCAGCGACGCTTCGGCCACGGAAGATGCGGATTCCGCGACTCTCTGAATGCCGGTCGCCATCTCCTCCATCGCTCTGGCGCTTTCGGATGCCCCCTGATCCGCCGCGGCATTGCCCGCAGCTACCTGATCGATCGCGTGCGCTATCTCGCCCGACGATTTGATCGTCTGCCGGGCGTGCGCCTCCAGCTGTCCGCCGGATCGGCTGACGGTTTCCGCATTCGCGGCAGCCTCCTGAAGAAGCGCCCGCAGCCGCCCGGCCATTTCATTGCCTGCCGCGATCAATTGGCCGATCTCGTCCCTGGTCCTGCCCTCCAGACGGCCTGTCAAGTCGCCCTCCGCGATGCCCCGCAAAAACCGGACGGCCTGTCCGACAGGCTTCGTAATCATCCGCTCCAGCGCAAAAGCCAAAATCAGGCCGATCACAACGACCGCAGCGCTGGACAGCAGCATCGTGCGGTCAAGCCCGGTCAAGCTGTGGTCAAGCGAGCTTTGCGCTTCTTTATATCCTTGGTCATAAGCCGCTATGAACTTGTCGAGCAAGTCGAAAGTCTTGTTTTTTGCCTCGTCCGTGGCGTCATCCGCTTTTCTGTATTGCTCGTTCAGCTGCTGCAAGGTTAAGTTTTTTTGATTTTTATAGATCGATTCTACCTGGTCGAATCTGTCTACATAAGCATGCGCCTGGACAGACAGCTCTTTCGCCAATTGCTTTTGTTCATCCGTCTGAGCCGTGGCCGCCATGCCGTCTACCATGTCCAGAAACTGCTTTGCGTTCGTTTTGTGTTCTTCGATGACATCGGGATTGTTGTTAATGATCAAATCGGCCTGGTTGCTGTATAAAAGCCCGACCATACTTTTTAAGGAAAGCGCCGTCTTCTGGTTGACCATCATCTCAGTTTGCTTCTCTATACTCGACTCTGCGGAATGCTCCATCATATAGGACAAAGAGGCTGAAACCATAAACAGCAAAATTAGCGCAACAAAACTCATTAAAAATTTAAATCGAATGGAATGAACGAACGCCACCGAAGACACCGCCTTTTGGGAGTAAAAGTAAAGTCGAATATTGTCGAAAAATGATATATTTTATTCGCACTCACGGTTTCTACCTTTAGCCGTCATACTCCTCCAAAAAGAGTGCCAACCCTCGGTCAATTTGCCGCAGCCGGACTTAAAACCCGTGCCGATTGCGAATTCTGTTTATGGAATATACAATCCATGCAACTTATCCGGATTTCTCATAAAAAATATGTGGCGGATGCCGCCGCGCTCATCCATTTCAAATTGGATGGCCGTAACGATTTTTCCTTGCTCGGCAACAAGAATAGCGTCCTCGCCGTTGATCGGAGCGATATGATAAGTTTGCGTTTCGGCGTATTTGGCGCTGATTCCCTGCAAAAATTTCGTGACGCGCTCGCGTCCCGGAATAGGCCGTATCGCTGCATTCGCCTTGCCGCCGCCATCGGAATAAACGACGACATCCTCGGTCAGCGAGCGGAGGAACAGCTCCATATCGCCCGTATTCGCAGCGTGCAAAAATTGCTCGGCCAGATTGCTGCGCACCGGCCCGGCCGCATGAATCCGCGACTGCTGCTCGTCGTGCAGCTTTTTCTTCAACCGGCTGAAAATTTGCCGGCAGTTCGTCTCCGATTTGCCGATGATGTCGCCGATATCGGCGTAATCGTACTCGAACGCTTCACGTAAAATGAAAATGGCCCGCTCGACCGGCTTCAGCTTCTCCATGTAAACGAGAAACGCGTACGAGAGCGTCTCTTCCCGTTCGACCGCATGCAGCGGATCGTTGTCGCTGAGCATAAGCGGCTCGGGCAGCCACTGCCCTACGTACAGCTCTCTTCGCTTGCGCGCCGACTGCGCGTAATCGATGCAGCGGTTGGTCACCATTTTGCATAGATAGGCTCTCGCATGCCGCATTTGCTCCGGCTCAAGCTGCTGCGCGTTCATGAACGTATCCTGCACCATGTCTTCCGCATCCGCGACGGAACCCAGCATCCGATACGCGATGGAAAACAGAAGCGGCTTGTATTGATGGTACAAATGTTCTATATCCAAAGGATTCACTCCTTGATTTCAATGTTACCTTTCAGTATACCTGATCCGAACCCCATTCATAGAGACGGTTGAAGGGCACATTTTGTGACTTCAATTTTTTTATTCGACAATGCGAACTTTTTTGACTTCCACTGCGTCTAATTTAGGAGAGGTGAGAGTATGGAGACGACCGGTGTCCATGTATTCGATTATTTGAAATATGTATCCGAAACGACGGATCAAAAAGCGATTCTGCGCAATTTGATGGAGGCTTACGGCAACGATGTATGGAACTATGCGTTCAGCATCTGCCGCAATATGGACCTGGCCGACGACATCACCCAGGACGCTTTTCTTAAAGTATACCGCAACCTGACCACATTCCGCGGCGAAGCTTCCGTGAAGACTTGGCTGCTTACCATTACCCGCAATACCGCCTACGATTATTTGCGCAAAGCGTTCTGGCGCAAAGTTACGCTTGTCGGCTTCATCCATTCCGCAGGGACGCACCATTCCGCGGAGACGGAAGCGATGGAGAAGCTGTACGCCAGCGATATATGGAAAAAAGTGATTTCACTCCCTGCGAAGTACAGGGAAATTTTGATTTTGCACGCGCATTACCAGCTTTCGACCAAAGAAATGGCCGCCGTCCTGAACATATCGGAAGGCACCGTTAAATCCAGGCTCCATCACGCCAGACTGAAGGTGCTTCAACTGAAGGAGCGTGAAGCGCGTGAACTCTCCTGATCCGGAAGATTTACATAACGATTTGGATTCGGGACCTTTAAGAGTACCCGGATTCACGCCAGACATGCAGCGCGAGATCGAATCCGCCATCGAACGAAAAGAACGCTCCAAACCCCGGATCATGCCTCTGGTTTGCATTGCCGGCCTGGGCGCGATTACTGCGGTTTTTCTGCTTTTTCCGTGGGAATCCATCAACTCGAAAAGCAACGCCGCTTCCATCGCGGAGACTGTCGCCAGCGCAGAGGCGCAGACTCTCGTCACTACGCCGGCGCCGATCAATACCGCCCTGCTGATCGGGCTGAGGACGGAGCAGGAAAACCAGGACAGCGACCGGAAGCCCGAAACGCTGCGCTACAGCACTTACAGAACGATGCTGATCGCCCCTGTCCGCGGGCAGCTGCAAAAAACGTCCGAAGGCAGCGGCATTCTCATGCCCTACAAGCAAAATTTCTGGAAAATCGATTCGCTTGTCGCGAAAACGCAGACGGACGAAATTCATTACTTGTCCGCGCATCTGGCCGATCAGCCCGCCAAGCCGGAAGTTTTTGTCGACGATCCGGAAGAAAAGATGACCCGCGTCGAAACGCTCGTGTTCGCCGGCAACCAGTATTTATCCGTCACCGAAGCGGAGGAAGCCTGGCACGGCAATGCACCGTATCAAGCCGATCGAATTTGGGTGCGCACGCTGCCCCAGCTGAAAGAAGGGCATACCACCCAGTTTTATAATAAGCCTGCCGACAAAAATCATGTGGCCATCGCAGACGTATACGATTCCAGCGCCAAGAACGTTCTCGTCAAGCTCTCCGAGCAAAAGCAATGGAAAGGGCAGTCCAGCGAGATTACCGGCCAAAGCTGGACGATTGCGCGGGCTTCCGGCCGCTGGATCGGCAAAGTCGCGGAGACGCCGCCGGCTAGCTCAACGTCGCCGGACCGCTACACGCTGCACGACTTCCCTCGCGAGCTGCCGGATAAAGTCGTCAGCCACGATGAGCTCGGTTCCTCCTGGATGGATATCAAAGCATCCTGGCCGAACGCAACCGATGCCCTGACTTCGCCGATGAACGATATGATCGTTATTTTTGAGTCGGGCAAGCTGAAATTTTATCCTTTCGGCCAAGCGCCGAACAACGACCCGCAGCTGACGGTCGACTTGCAGCCCGGCGAACAGTTGGTCATGGCCCAATGGGCGACCGACCACTACGTACAGGACTGGATCGATAAAGCAGCCAAATATTTGTCCTATTAGCAGCGTGAATAGAGCAACACCCGGCCCGGCTGACTCATGCGCGGAAAACCTTGCGAAATCGCATCTGTTTGCTCCTTGATGCGCTCCGTGCGGATCCTTTCCGTAAAAGCATGCGGCGATTGTCCAGAGCGTTGAAAAGCTCGCACGCAGGAGGCGGCACACCATTTGGCAGCGCGTAGAATGGAAGCCTGCAAAAATCAGACCGCCCCGGAAGGTCACGACACTTTGTCAGGGGTTAGGGGAACCAGAGGGGCCCGATTAGGGGCGCAGCCGCTTGTTCTGGGTGCGCGCCTCCCCCGGCGTAAGTCGTGGAACTGCACAACTGAGCCTGGGCATGAGGCGGCTTGATAGCGAGAAAACCTGCAAATGTGCAGGTTTTTCCTGTGGAATCGCCTCATTTTGGCGAAAAACCTGCGAAAGTGCAGGAATTTTCGCTGAAAGTGAGCCTGAGCCCATGTCCCGGCTGAAAAGCCTGCACAATTGCAGGAATTCTTCGCGGCCAACGTATCGAGGACGCAAATTCATGTACTTTTGCAGGTTTTCTTTGTTCAGCCAGGCAGATTGTGGCTATCGCTTCTGACAACCCCCATGACGCCGTGGCCGTCACTCCATAGTATGAAAATACTGCGTTCTATTTTCGTATAAAGTGCAGGCTTTTGCGCGCCGATGGGCCTGCTGCGCAGGATTCCTGCAAATTGCGCAGCAATTTCCTGCGAATACATGCGCTCAGCCGCATTGAAATCGATAAAGCCTGCACTTTCGCAGGCTTTATCACGCCGCCGAGCCGGCTAAGTGAAAAAAAACCGTCGTGCAAGCGCAGCTTGCCGACGGTTTTGTGCGTTTTACCAGCCCATGCGATCGCGCAGGCGGGTGATGTGGGCGATATGATGGTTGCCATGCCATGCATAGAGGCCTATGTTCCAATCCAGGCGGATCGTGGCGCCGGATGCCGGGTGAATGAACGTGCGCGCCAGCTGCTCGCTATGCAGCGACTGCAAAAGGAGCATCCAGCGGCGGTGCAGCGCGTCCAGAAGCGACAGCGACAGCTCCACAGGCGCGGATCTGCCGTCGCTGAGCTCGGCCCAGCGTTCCTCGTAGTAGGGCCGGATCGTCGGTTCATCCTCCGTTAAAGCCAGCTTGAAACGGGTGTAGCTGTTGATGTGGCTGTCCGCGACGTGATGGACCACCTGGCGCACCGTCCAGCCTCCGGGCCGGTAAACCGTGTCCAACTGCTCATCGGACAGTCCTGCGACAGCCTCCGCGAGTCTGCGCGGAGCCGACTCGATGTCGGCCAGCCACTGCTGCAGCTGCTCCCCGGAAATATCCCCTTCGTGCTCGAACAATCCGATCGGATAACGCAATTCATCCATAATGACGACCTCCTGAATCATTTTCACCTAGTATAGCGCTCCTTGCCCCTCATTACTTTATTATACTTGATGGCCAGGTACCATACCACAGATAGCCTGTTCTTCTCTCCTGATCAATATCACTGAGCTTGTATTTCACGACGCCGTCACGGCCTACGAATATGGGCTTATTAGTGCCAAGCTCGTAAAAACGCGACCAGATCGGCGTTTTTACGCTAGGATCATTTTTAACAATGACATCATTACCGGTCTTGACGACACTGATTCCGGTAATTTTGACCGCTTTGAACCAGTCTTCGGCGGCTTTGATGGCGGCGGCGATTTGCGTAGTGGACGTTCTGCTTTTCAGGAATTTCACAATAGGCACACTTTCCTTGGCGCTGAGCGAAGGAACCTCGTAGATTCTTGCCCCTGCAGGCTTCAGTGTACTGGAGTCATGCTGTTGTCCCCACGCGGTCAATTTACCGTTTGTCACGACTTGCGTTTTTAGTATACAATCTACTCCCTTAGCGACAGCTTGTTTGCTTTTGCCGGCCAGGGTGCTGTCAATGAATGAAAAGTCTCCTTTTTTATTTGCAACCTCATCCAGCAGGATCATAACATTAATCATGGCATCATCATTGTAGGTAATGTGTGTATGATAACCGGAGCTTTGGTAAACTTGCGGCCACCCGCCATTGGCATACTGCATGTTGAGCAGGAAATTGATGCCCTTAATGGCTGCAGCGGAATATTTGCTGTTATTGGTTTTTTTAAATTCGCTCGCCAATCTTCTGATTTCCGTATAGGTAGCTTTGTTATCAATGGTGGACTTGGCCCATTCGCCGCTTGTTTCCGCGTAGTCCTTCTTCCACCCGCCATCAGACTGCTGGTTGTTCAGAATATCCGAGATGCTTGCCGTAGTGCCCGAAGCATCCGCAGCCCAAACGGTTGAAGCAGGCTGCAATAATACGGCCAGTACAGAAAGAAACATAGAGAAAGCTAAAGCAACAGTTATCGTACTTTTTTTCATTTCAAATTCTCCTTTACCTTTTCATAGTGTGATCGAAAATCGCGTGTATCCTTTTTGGCATCACCCCCTTTATTGCATCTGCATTATTTCTTTTGGCTCTGGGTATACGATTCTTGATATTCCTGAATCATTTTATTGCCTCCTGCCGCCTTCCACTTCTCAATTTCAGCCTTCCAACCGGCCTCATCGATTTTGCCCATAATGAACTTGGTTTCAGCGTCCGTTATCATCTGTTCCAATTCCTTGCCTCGCTCGGAGAACGTTGCAGAATTAAGCGTCAAAGCCGGATTCGGCACAATAAATTGTTCATTTGTTTGACTAATTTCCTGGCTCCTGCGGAACAGATCCGGCTGCTTCATCGCTTTCGCAATATTGTAGCTCTCGCCACGATGCGGAGCGTATCCCGGTATGGCTTCACTTCTTTCAAATCCGCGTCGCGGTCAAGAGGTTCCGTGAATTCGCCCTTATCCGCATAGTGCTTGCCCTCGATGCCTTTCACGATTAGATTCGCCAGTTGCGGATCAAGCAGCTTGTCTACGAAGGAAAGCACCTTCCTGAACTCAGCTTCTGTTTTCACGGAAGATTTAGGAATCGCCAAGAAGCCGGAATTGCCGCTTTCCCCGGGAACTCGGCAGCCATTCGCCCCTTCCACGGGAGCGGCTCCGATGACCGCATTCGGAACGACCTTCACGATTTTATCCTGCCAGCTTTGCGCATTGCCGCCGGAAATACGAATGCCTGCGCGGCCGGATTCGTAAGCTTTATCCACTTCCGCCGTATCGACGACAGGGAAATCCTGATTGATCAGGTTTTCATTGTACAGTCGTTTGAATAATTTCAGCGTTTCAAAGAAAGGTTCAGTCATAAACTCCGGCGTAAAGATGCCCTTCTCAACCTTCCATTTAGCTGGTCCTCCTTGAGAAACAGAAATTCGTGTCAACGTAGAGCTAACATCCTGGTTGTATTTTTTCTCCAGCATAATGCCATAGGTGTCATTTTTTCCGTTTTTATCAGGGTCATCTAAAGTAAACGCTTTAATTACATTGTACCAATCGTCCAATGTTTTGGGGGACTGGAGATTCAGCGCATCCAACCAGTCCTTTCGGTAATGAATGACGGCGCTATATACTTGCCAAGGGGAACCTAAACCATCGTAATCCTTGCGGGCCTCCTTCTTAACGTTGAGAAGAGTTTTAGCAGATGAGTTTAGTAACGCGATTTTTGAAAGCGCATTATTTTCGCTCCAATCTTCGCTGCCGACGGCCACATCTGCCCGGTAGTTGTGAAGAAAAACCTGCAAAAATACATGAATTTGCACCCTCAATGCACTGTTCACGACGAATTCCTGCAATTGTGCAGGTTTTGCGTCACGTACAGGGGCTCAAGTTCATTTTCAAGGAAAAAACCTGCATTTTCGCAGGCTTTCTCCAAAATGAACCGTTTCTACAGAAAAAACCTGCACTTTCGCAGGCTTTTGCGCCTCTTAACCCGTTCATGGGCGGCTGCGCCGTCTTCGCCGTCTCGGGCCGGATCCCGGAGCGGCCACCGTCTTGCGGCTTCAGGGGCTCCTCTCCCGGTTGACTCTCCGACCAGGATGCTTGTCCTGCGCGCCTCTCAGCTCCCAGCCGTCGCGCTCAGGCAATCGGCGTGCCGTTCGCTACCGGGACATCGGGCTGCAAGAGCACGACGTCGCCTTCTTCCGGCGTTCCGCCCAGCACGAGCACTTCCGACTGGAACCCGGCGATGCGCCGCGGAGGAAAATTCACCACAGCCACGACCTGCCGGCCTATCAGCGTCTCCGGGCGATACCTGTGCGTAATTTGCGCCGAGGACCGTTTGATGCCAAGCTCCCCGAAATCGATTTCTAGCTTAATCGCCGGTTTCCGCGCTTCCGGAAAAGGCTCCGCTTGCACGATCGTACCGATCCGAATATCCAAAGATAAAAACTCATCTATCGCTGCCATACTTTTTGCCTCTTTCCCAAAAAAATCGCAAACATGGCATACCCCAACCCCGCTCCCGCAGCATTCAAAATAATGTCATCCGTATCGAAGCTTCCCCGCTTTGTAACGAGCTGCAGCAATTCCAGTACGAATACCCCGGCCAACATGACTGAAATAAACTTGCCAAAACGCCACCGGAACAAATAAGGCAGGCCCAATCCAAACGGTACGAACACACCGATGTTTCCGACGATGTTGATGATCCATGTTTTTAGCGGGTAATGTTCCCTGTTGAAGAAATAGTCGTCAATCGTCCGGAAAGGAATCAAATTATACCGATATTCGCTGAAACCGGCATGACTTCTTCCAAATCCGAAAAACATCCAATATATCAGGCAGCAAGCATACAAAATCATAGTATATCGAACCAATCTAAGCACAGGCGGCTACCTCTGCGTCCAGGTGGCTCTCGTATACGCCAATTGCATGCCTGCCCGCTGCATATTTCTGCAGCTAACCGAAGCGTACGACGCTTGTCCGGCCACTAGCCGGCATTGATGCTTCTCAGCCTCATGCAGCCTTCTTTCGATCAGCGCTTTTTGCACGCCTTTGTTTCTGAACGCCGGAAGTGTGGCGGCAAAAGTCAATGAAGCGAGCCCGCTTTTCATATACATAACGCCAACGCCCGCCGGCTCCCCGCCAACATGTCCGATGAAAAACTTCCAGCCTTCCCTTTCGAAAAGGACGCTGTTATTTGCCGCCACAAAACTTTTGCCGTCCGGAGACAATCCCGTCCCCAGGCAATGAATTTCGGCATACAAATCGAACTCGTGCTTGTCCAGCGGACGAACCGTCACCCCCGCCGTCGCCTCCCGGGGTCCGCACTCATGAGGCAGGCCGGCCAGGCTTGCATGGAAACCGGACTGGCAAAAGCCTTTTCCGGACAGCGCCCCGAACAGTTCGCCGCTCGCTTTTAAAGGCGTAATTTCAAATTGAGGCCGCCCCTCCCGCTCCCGATAAAACTGCAAAATATCGTCCAGCAGATCGATTTCGCGGGCGCTTATTCCTTTTACCGTATTGAACTGCGGCCAAGGCATCTTTTGGCTGTAAAACGCGGTCGCGCCGCCGAAAGCGCGGATTTCCACCCCCATCGGATTCCCCGGCCGCTCTTGGATAGCCGTCATCCGATCAACCATGTAGTCAATTTCAGAGCTTTCAATCGCTTCCGCAGCAGCAACGTCCCAAAGCAGCGGCATCGCACATCCTCCTAATCGGTTAAAATACCCGTATGTATTTTTCACTCCGCCCGAAAATATCTGAAGTAAATGCATGCTATAGTAAGAGTATAACTTATTTTGGAGGTAATTTCCTGATGGAATGTCGTACCGGATGTGCCGCCTGCTGTATCGTCATCTCTATCTCTTCGCCCATACCCGGCATGCCGAACGGCAAGCCAGCGGGCGCCCGCTGCGTCCAGCTTACGGCCGATAACGCCTGCAAGCTGTTCGGCCATCCCGATCGGCCCGACGTGTGCCGCAGCCTCCAGCCTTCGCCGGATATGTGCGGGCAAACCGATGAGGAAGCTTTTCGCCGCTTGGCTTTTCTCGAAGAGATCACGAAACCGCCCGCCTGCGGTTAAAACAATTAGAATGAGGGGAGACGCCGAAGGCAGGAGCAAGTCTAGTTTTGCATAAGATCTTTCCCTGCCATCTTCAACTGGAAGTATTGCGGAATACCTGCCTGGAGCCATCAGTTTTACACACTACTATGATCTTCCAGGGGTAACTGCTCAAGTGTCGGGTACTTCGATTATAGACACAGATAATGTATATCACTTTGCCTATAGTATTTATGGCGGGTGATGGATCGACTCATAAAGAAATCACCACAGTATAGCTTTTTTCAATATTTGTTCATTTTTGGGACAAGCCATATATTCATTCCATATATGCTTTGTCCGATATATAATACAAACAGGGTAACTTTACATTATACATACGCCTCAGATTGCCTGTTACAAACATGACAGGAGGAAATATTGGGCCTCTTAGAGCACAACAAGCGGTTCTTAACTCTAGTAGCTTACGGATAAATCCGGCAAGCAAGCAAGGAGTTCCATCACCCCAGCTTCATGAAGAAAAACTCTCCCGATTCGTTGTTCAAGACTCTATGGAGATTAGTGAGACTGGCAGACAACTGGCGGAAGGAGCTATTGTCTCACAGGCTGCCAAGTATTTCGGTACAACACAGATCAATGATTCATTAAACCGTGTTTTGGAAGGTCAGCCAGAAGAAGTGTCCAATGCAGTGTACAATATGATTCAATCCAATTTTATCGTCGACGGAACGGTAACGGATGAGAATCAGCGGGCTGTATTGCTAGAGATGGGAGTTTCCCAATCCAAGTATATTGCTGACCATTATATGAAGGGCGATAAGGCCAAAGAATTTCTGGAAACCATGAACCAGATAGCTAGAATTGCTTTGACACGATCCATTGATCCAGAGAGCGGAGATATTAGTTACACGACTCCAACAGATCGTCCGTTAGGTGCTCCTGAGGATTACGTCAAACTGTCGGAAGTGATGAAACAGGCGGATCCTCAACAATATGCGGCATTCATGAATGACATTAAAGGTGGAGGTAATGGACTGAGTCAACTGTTAAGTTTTGCGCGAAAGGTCCCTCAACACCCCGAATGGATTAACAAATACAAGGAACGTACGGGACAGACTGAAGAACTGTTAAATAACACACAGTTAAAGAATCGGTTTGACAAAGCTGATACGACTTCGGCTTCCGCATTTATGAACAGTATGCAAAATCTTCTTAAGGAAGCTTCCGCTACTCAGGACTCATACATGCAGAATATGCGGGGATTTTTTCGGAACTTGGGTGTTCAGGTTGGTTAAAACCTTCAAATAATTTTACTCGTGATATTGAGGAAGCACCTCTAACTTGGGCATTAACGCCTTCGTTTGAGGCGCTTTTTCTATTTTGGCCGAAGCGAGTCTGTAAAGCTCTTTGAAAAAAAGAAGACCATAAACGAGGGCCGGGGCTTGTTGTCTACCTACAAACTACTATACGATTTCCTAAAAAACTCCTGTAGTTTCAAAGTTAACAATAATACCATCATTTTCACTTGTGAGTACTAGCTTTACTTGCTCTAAAGCAGGGTTTTCTTTCGTTGAAGTAACTGTAACTTCTAGTATTTCATTGCTGTCAGGAACGAATAATTTTGGTTCTGTCTCGTATTCTTGAACATTGGAAAAAGTTAGTAACCCATTAGTTATCTCGGGCTGCTCTTCTCTATAATTTGACTGTTTCCAGTTACACAATTCTAACTCCAAAATTAGTTTCTGATCTTTAAAATAAACATTATTTACAAGACTGTCATGCAAGTTGTATATTTCAAAAAATTCAGTTGGTTTCATTTTATTCATTCCTTTTCCGGTACAATATGAGATGGTTTTGAACCCTACGGGACTGGATTCCCATTCTTATCAATATAATGCATTTTTCCAGTACTATTTGGATTATAAATATGATCGATCAAATCTGACTTTAAATCCCGTAGCTTCATCAAGATATTCTCTAGAAGTCGTATTTTTAACCTTTCGATTCTCAGGGGGACGCAAGTCTCTACATCCATTCCCGTCAACAGAATGGCAACATGCACATCACTCGTTTATATATCTCCATTACCGCTATAAAAATCTGGGTTGCTAAGTGTCAGTACGACGCAATCCTGCCTTGGCTAATTGAAGATGAAGTAAACTCTCCCGTTGTTCCATTTCCACTTTAAAAATGCCCAGTAACATGTCTTCTACCATAAGGCCATTCGTTGCACCGTTTTGCCGTCTGACAAAATCAAAAACCACTTGTTTGCATGTCTCGCATACTTGAATTATACCAAGCAAACATTGTTCTTCTTGCTCGTAATCGGCCTGCTCTCCCATTGATGTTCGCCCCCTCCCCGCTGGCTTGATGAATTCTATTGGCTTTAATATCGCCGTGGAGATACAACCCTTGATAAGATCTTAGTGGTCAAGGATACGTTTGACTTATACTTTCCTGAGTGGTAAAGCCGTCATAGCTCATTTGATACGCCAATTGGGATAATGACTAATCCGGGAACAATTCCTTTAATTCAAACAACCGCTGTATGGCTGTTGCTTCTTGTCAGTTGATTTTGATTGCCTTTTGCCCCTTCTTGGCTTTGTACCCGAGCGCCACCCGCCTTCCGGCATAACCGCCTTGCTCGGGCTTTCTTGTTACGGCCAAGGTTTAACTTCATACTGATTTCTAACCGTTGTTAGGCCTTGAGCAATTCAGTAAGCCCATTGATTAAGAAATCAGAGGCGTCTTTCCTGTAAATGCTGTATGCTGACTGTTCGATGTTTCTTACATTTACGCTATAATTCTTAAACTCCCAATGAACAAACATCCTCACAATGCCAGACTGCCATAAGCGGCTTGTATAGAATACGACAATCGCATCGATGTTCGGGTTACAAGGACGGCTAACTTGCTTAGAAAGTAACTCTGTCAACCTCTAGCATGTCTTCATCGACTTTAGTCCCACACTAATGCCTTCGTCAGCATAAACGTGAATCATATTCCATCCTTGAGCCTAACAATAGGAGTGGATTTCGTCCTGCTGATACGATAAGCTGTAGCCGTCTTCGGCTTGTCCGCTTGTCGATACTCTGGTGTCCGTTGACATTCATCCCGCCCCCTACCGTTACGTTACAACGTCACAACATCATTATATGACGCTACAGCGTAACACGCAATGTATTTTTTCACAAATCATGGTATATTGTTGTATATACCCATTGGAGAAGATACAAAATGAGAATCAAAGTCAGATTACAAGAAATTTTAGATGAACAGGGTATCTCACAACGCCAACTTGCATTTAAGGTTAACATGCGTCCCGGCACAATTAATGCCCTGTGTAGAGGAACAACTGATAGAATTTACATTAGCACCCTCGAAGAAATATGTAGGGCATTGAACATACATATCCATGATTTGATTGTCATGGAGGATGTGGATGATAAGCAATCATAACGCTTCGGTACTCAGCGGCAGTAGAGCCTGTGATTCGATGATGTTCTCTACAGGAGCCATCCAATTCCGCAAATTTTCGATATCGTGGCGGATAAAAAGAAACCTTGAAAGGCATGAGCCGATCAAGGTTTTTCACATAAGCATGAAGCTATCCAATCCAAGTTCTTTGAGATGTTAATTGCCTCACTTATCCAATCCATAAAATGGTATCATCTGTTTTAAAAGCTAATGGCAATTCTTTAATAAGCAAATCAATCCTAGTGACCATATATTCCAAATCACTATTCTTAAGATTAGATTGTGCCCATATTCTCAAATTTTCTAGCTCCAGAAGTATAGATTCCAACTGCTCCTTTCTTAATTCTATTCCATTCTGAATCCCAGAAATTTTTAACTCCTCAATAGCTGGTTGCCAGAACTTTGTAAAGAATTCTTCGCGAGATACTGGTATTTCAAAACCTAGTTCAAATGAATCATCCTCTGGATTCATTCTAAACACACTAACAGACATTATTGGTCTCCAAACTGAGCTGAAAAATCATAGCTCGGATATTTGATTTTTAATTGATTAATCTCATTTTGAACCGCTGTTCTTAACGCAGGAGTATCAGCATTTATCCTAAAAACATAGTTATTTATGTTTTGAATATCGCTGACTGATGGAACACTTTGGCTTCCATTTGTTGTAGGTCTTGTTGATTCAGCATTTTGAATGGTATCAATTCTATTTACCGTTTTATTATAAATCTGTTTTTTCGCCCATTGTTGTTCTGTTTGTGGTACAGTCGGGTTTGACATGTATAAACCAGAAGCATTTTTATCCTCAAAAATAGTTTTACTATTTAAATCAATTTCATCTAATTCTGTTAACTGATTTTTGGGAGCAACAACTTCAACTCCTTTGAATTTACCCTTGCCCTTGCCCTCACCAAAATACTGCAAGTTCAGCTTAAGTCTATACCCACTTGAAGTTTGTCCTGTCACCTCGGTGTTTGTACTCGTGTCAGTTGTCGTTGATTTCACAGATACGACATCGCTGGGACGTCCGGAATTAACTTTAAACCCTCCACTAGGTAATCCAAAAACAGCAAGACCGAACGCTTCATCAATTCTACCCACCATATCTTGCCTGAATGACTCGCTAGCTTCATAGATACTCGATCCTTTTTGGCTAAGGTCATATTCCATTTCGTACAATTGCTTGGTGCCACCCAATCCTGGCGTGTAGTCGATTCCTATGTCTTTAAAGTCATCTTCCGTGATCGTACCACCGTTTCTCTCCATCGTGTCTAAGACCACTAAAGACTGCTCTAGAGTTAACCCTGAATTTTTACCTATGTTAGTAATAAACCTAGCTTCATTACCCGTTACATTATATGAAAGATCAAGGCTAGCCTTCGAACTCTGAGTTGAGGTCTGAGTATCCGAATTGTAAGAGTAAGAATAACTGGAACTTACACTTAAATTCGTTCGGCCAATCGTAGTGACGGTTGTCGTGGAGGTACCACCCCACTGACTGGCATTTTTAACGGGCTCGCTAGTCTGAATGCCTGCCGCCGCCACGGCGGATTTCCACTCGCTTTCGGTCATGTAACCTCGTGATGCATCGGCCTTACTATTCACACTCTTAATTGAATCGTTATTAAAGGAGAGCGGCGTTACAACTGCTTTATACGAAGCGGCGTCTTCGCGCACCCCATTTGCTTGTGCCTGAATCGCTTTTTTCTCTTGAGGTGTTTGCGCGTTGTAATAGGCACTCGTGAGAGCAATAATTTTGGCTTGCGCTTCTACGTTAAGTTTCTTGTCATTCTCTTCCCAATGCCCTGTTGAATCCCAGAAATTGATCGGATCATTGTGCACATACGTGTACAAGTTCAAGCTTAACGGATTATGATCCTCACCCCAATAGCTATCTTGTGAGTTGAACCGCCCAATGTACGGATCATAATATCTCGCACGAAGATAATACAACCCCACTTCCGCATCATAAAACTCGCCTGCATAACGGATAGAGTTGGCGTACGTTTCCACCGTCAACGTCGCATTCCCGAACACATCGTAGTCATACTGGTTCTCGACTTCGCCGCTCTCAGATACCGTCTGCACCACGTCGCCGTGGCCGTTGAACAGGTAGTAGGAGAGCTTGTCCGCCGCGTCGATGCGGGCGATGTAGTTGATGCCGCGCACATAGCGGGCTTGCACCGCGCCAGCCCCATCTGTCTCCAGAATAACATACTGGCGATCGTACAAGTAGTTCGTCACTTTCGCCGCGTAGCCGTCCTTCGAGCTTCGTACCGTCTTGCGAGTCCGCAGGTCGTCGCCATCGTAGACGTACTCGACCGTGACCCGCTCGCCTGCCTTGACTCTCTCCACCTGCTTCAAGCGGTTGAAGCCGTCATACGTATTGCTGACTTTCTCGATCAGGCTGCTGATGTCGCCTTCGATTTCGTCCCCGTACGGGTTCCCGCCGGTCACTCGCCGCATGTCCCGGTTATGCGGACGGAGGTAACTGACCTTTTGGCGGATTTCGTTGCCGTTGTTGTCGTACAGGTAGCTGGTCGTTTTCTCCAGCACTGCTTTGCCGGCTTCGTCGCTCATTTTCTCGACGAGCTGCAGCAATTCGTTGACGCCGTCGTACATGTACTCGCTTTTCTTGATCAGGTACTTCACTTCCGTGCCGCTCACCGGGTCCGTGTAGCCACTTGGCTGTTCGGACGTGTACGTCTCGCTTTGGGATTGCCGGTTGCCGCTTCGGTCATACGCGTAGACNTCGCTTTTCTTGATCAGGTACTTCACTTCCGTGCCGCTCACCGGGTCCGTATAGCCGCTCGGCTGTTCGGACGTGTACGTCTCGCTCTGGGATTGCCGGTTGCCGCTTCGGTCATATGCGTAGATGGTCGTTTTGCCCGGCGCCTCGGCTTTTTCGATTCTTCCCGCCGCATCGTAGCTGTAATTCGTTGTGCCGTAGCTGTCGGTTTTCGCCGTTTGTCTTCCTGCGTCGTCGTATGCGTAAGCGTACTCGGATATAAGGCTGCCGTCCGGCTTCTTGTTCACGAGCTTCATCAACCGGTTGTTTTTGTCAAACGCATACTCTTCCTTCACTCCACCCTCGTAAGCAATCGACGTGCGGTTGCCGTTCTCGTCGTAGGTGTAGGCAGTCGTCTTGCCTTGGAACGATACGCTCGCCATCCGGCTTGACTTGTCGTAGGTGTAGGATGTAACGAAGCCTTTGGAATCTGTGACGGTTTCGATGCTGCCCACGGCGTCATAGGTGTAGGCAATCTGTGTAGTCCCGCCTTTGGAAATCTGCAGGATACGGTTATTCCCGTCGTACGTATAACTGCTTGCCCCGCTCTCGTCGGTCATCGACGCCCGGTTGCCCGCTTCGTCGTACGTATAAGCGACCGAATCGCCTGTTTCCTTGACGGTTCTTTCCAGCAGCAGGTTCCTGTTGTCGTACACATAACGGGTATGAGTGCCATTGCGGTCGGTCATCTCCGCTGCGTTCAGAGCCAGATCATAGCGATACGCGATCGACTGACTCAACGCGTTCGTGACCGAACGCAGCAATCCGAACGCCCCGTAGCGGTAGCGGGTGACTTTCCCTTTGCCGTCCGTCATGTCCAGCTTGTTGCCGGCCATGTCGTAGCTGTATGCAACGCTTACGTCTAACGGGTCGGTGACCCGGATGAGACGTCCGGCAGGATCGTAATCGTACGATTTGGCATGGCCTAATGCGTCCGTCTCCTTGACTTTCTCGCCCGCCGGATTGTATTGGTACAGAGCGGTGAACCTCTCCGGCTTGTTCTGTGCGGCGATCTCCGGGTCCACCGTGCGGATGACGCGTCCGGCCAAATCATACGTGTACAGCCAGCCGTATCGCTCTTCATCTGTGCTGCCTGAAAGATACCCTTTCGCGTCGATCTTTTTGATTACATTGTTGTTGGCGTCGTACATGTTGCGGGAGATGACAATGCCGTAAGGGTCAGTCACCGTAACAAGACGGTTCAGCTTGTCATATCCGTACGTCATGCTGTTGTTCCGGGCATTCGTCTCCACAAGCTTGTTGCCGGCCAAATCGTATTTGTATGTGAACGTATGCTGCTCAGGGTCTGTAACCTGCCCTATACGGTTTAAGGCGTCAAAAGCGTACTGTGTGACAAAACCTCTCTCATTCCGCTCCGCCACGCGATTGCCGACTTTGTCGTAGGTGTATTGCTTGTAAACGTCGGCTCCGTTCACCTTGCGGATCACTTTATCCACGCGGTTCAGCGCATCGTATGTGTAGGCGATGATATACGGCTCCTGCTCTCCCCCCGCATACCGGTACGCCCGCGGATCGATTTGCTTCGTACGGTTGCCGAGAACATCGTACTCGTAACCGGTTATGATGCGGATTTTGCCCGCATATTCGGCATCCCGCAGCGCCGCGGCGTCACTCAAGCTTGCCGCATCCAAATCAGCTTCATCCATCAGCTTGATCCGCTTCACTAACCGATTCGAGTTGTCATACTCGAACTTCTCCACATCGTAAACCGACGTTTCCCGCAGCTTCTGCGTCTTGACGAGATTGCCGTTCTTGTCGTAATCGCTTTGCGTGTAAGCGCCACTGTTGTCGGAAACGGTTTTGAGCAAATTATTATCGTAGTACGTATAGGTCGTTTCCCGCAGGAACGCCGCATCCTTCGAACCTGTCACGGTTTTCTTCAGCAGATTTCCCACGGCGTCATACGCATACGTCTCTACGGTATAAATGGTGCTGCCGCTTCCGTCCCGGTCGACCGGCGTTCTTTTGACAGTTAGCCGGTTCGCTGCGTCGTATCGGAGAAGCGTCACGCTGCCCCGCTTATCTTTGAAAGAGACGAGGTTGCCGACCAGATCGTACTTGCTTTCCGTGTAATCGCCGTACGGGTCTTTCACCGTCTTTTCTTTACCGAAAGCATTGTATGTGTAAGTGACCGTATTGCCTAACTGATTCGTTTCGGCGATTTTGCGGCCCAGCCCGTCATACGCGTAGGCGATCGTTCCCCCGTCGGCAAATGTTGCCTGGTGCAGCGTGCTGTCGGCGTTGTAGGCATAGCTGGTCTCACGGCCCAGCGAATCCACGGTTCGAATCACGTTGCCAAGCACGTCATAATCGTAATCCGTACTATTTTGCAAAGCATCTGTCTTGCGAACCACGCGTCCCAGCCCGTCGTAAGCAAAAACGGTTCCCGCAGACGTCTGCATATCCCCTGTATATCTCAATCCGTCCGCGACTTTGCGGATTTGCCCGCGAGCGTCGTACTCCATATATTCGATGCCGCTGCCGTCAGGCGAGAAGGTAGCTGTCCGGCGATTCATCGCATCGAATGCATAGGCCGTACCCGCCAAGCTTGTGACTGAGTCAGGGTTATCGTATGCCGGATCATATTGATTCGGCATCACTTGCTTGATCAAGTTGCCGACAGCATCATAGACGTATCTCGTTGTCGCCAGGGAGCCGTCCGCAGCCGGCGTCTTTTTGCGGATCAACCGGTTCAACGCATCGTACTCATACACGATGGAGACGCCATTCGCATTCTGTTCTTCCAGCAGATTGCCGTTCGCGTCGTAACGATACAGAGCCGTTCCATGCAAGGAGTCGATCTTTTTCACCGGTTTTTTGTCAAAATCGTACTCAAATTGTGTAGAACGTCCTTGCGCGTCCGTCTGGCTCTTCAAACTGCCGTTTTTGTAATAACTGTAGGCAGTGGTTGAAAGAACCCGATCCGTATAATCATTGTCGTATTTAGCGCCGGACAAGTAGTCGAGACTAAGGTCGGAGGTCTTTACAAGCAAGGACTCCCCGATCAATTGGGACCTCACGTCGTATGCATACCTTCTGACGTTGTCATCGCCGTCCGCTGCTTTGTGCAGCTGCAAGGTCCTGTTCCCCGTAGGCATAGGCTTGGATCATTCGGGTTTTGCGGCGCTTGCAGGCTGCGAAGCGCTGAAAATAGCTCTTTACGTCGGTAGCACAGTACAGCGGGGATAAAAAAGAACCCCCAAGAGATGTTAGCTCACTTGGGGTAGATGCTCGGTTCAGCTAGATAAGCTTTACCTTGTTCGAATTAAATACCAGTTGTTGTTTGAAATGTACTCCGTTTCAAAACGACGCTGCTTACTGAACTTCTCTATCCAGCCGCCTGGGTGTTCTACAGAATGGAATCATAATAACCCTTCTCGAAAACAATTACCCCTTCTACAGGCTCTATTGGTTCCTTTTCAGCGAATGGAGCATATACTCCAAATCCATACTTTATGGAAGTAAAACCATCTACATCACATATTAACGCATTATCAAATTGCTTTATCATATCCCTGACTTCCGCATAAGATTTACCGAGAAGGCTATACCCATTAAAAATTACTGAAGCAGGAGAGAAAAACTCAATAGCATTACATACCCCTGATTTTCTATAGTACACATGGCACAACTTGTAAGCGTCTGTTTCAAAATCAGCAGTGTTAGACTTACGAAATTTTTCAGGATGAGAATTCAGTACTTCTTGGATTTCCTCAGAAGTCATTCCAAGCAAGATACTTCCGGCTCCGATATAAGGATTTATTACAAATTCCATGGTCATCCTCCTCATTATCCCTTAAATTTTGGGATTTCTTCAGTCATATGTGCTCTCCTGGATGAATTGGGCTATGGTGACAGAGGCGGGGATTCCCGTCTCTGCCTATGATTGCATCGCATAAGGGGCCATTTGTTCGATTGACTTTCGCGAAGGTCGCTAGCCTACTTTAGTGAAGATAACTCGCTACTGCGTTATCTCTTGCCCATCTAGCATCATCCACGCTGTGTGCATATCAAGCGCATTTTCAATTTCAAAGCAATTATAGCGCTAGGTTGTCCCATGCGCATCTACAACCGTCAATGTGTCGCTATTATCATCATAATGACAAACCTGAAGTTGCACCGGGAATTAACTCCTCACGTTGGCTCATGACCTCAATCATTAAATTGGCTCCAAGCCTGAATCCATGCAGAAAAGCCGCTTCAACATGCATACTATCAACGCTGTCGCACAGGTCAAAATACTCCTCCAACTCACGAAACGTTTCCTCACCTAATCGTTCTCGCCATTGCTTTGTCTGTGCAGCCACTTGTCGGCTTAGGGGACGATATTCAGGATGAGACGGTACAATCACCTCATCGGGATGAAGTTGTCCACGGTACAGGGCTTCCAGAATCGTTTTCATGTTCATCCTCCCATAATTGTCAATCGCGTCGCTTGAATGAGATTTCTGCACATGGTAGGATATTTATGCAGCCTGCTTATTCAAGCGGTTGCGGGATAGGAAGTGGCATTGTTCTTCGTCGGACGCGCCGCTTCCTTCTTTATTTTTGGAGCTCGTCATACACCTTCTCAATCCCTTTGCGGACGATATCTGAACGTGTCGTATTCAGCTTCTCGGCGGAAGCATCGAGCTTGCTCATAATCTCCTGATCGACACGTATCTTAATCGTTTCGCTCTTGGGATTGTCAGATGGTGGACGCCCCATCTTTTTGGAGGACATCGCTTCACCCCACTTTTTGTCCCAACAATAATATATTATTGTTGGGACAAAAAGTCAATGCAATCATCCCGTTACTCACTGCTTTCTTTCTTGGCAGGTTAGTACTTTTGACACGAGACTGCTGTCTCGTATCGGGAAAGTGAGGCGCTTAATTTGCCGCCTTTGGAACACGATTTATCAATAAGCGAGCGTATCCGAATTGCAATGATTTACAAAGAGAATCCAGAAGTGCCTAAGAAACATTTTTCATCTTTGACACAGTCCTCCTCGGAGTGGGATTCTCGTTTGAACGAAAGTGTAGATCGTAGACGCTTTATTCGGGATCCCAAAGCATATCTCGCTGCATTGGAGCAGGAATGGGACGAGACGTGTTGTTAGTTAATTATGCTGTCGTAGAAAAAAAAGACCTTGAGGTAATCCCCAAGGTCTAAATCTCACTTTTGATATTTTATCAACTCATTTTTGATTACATTTTGTAGCTGTGGTAATAAATCAAGAAATATTCGATTATCAAACCACTCTGCATTCCTCCAAAATTCTTTATAATCATTAAGTTGCTCATTCAGTAGCAATAAATCTTCCGATGATAGTTTTGAAAATTCCTTCTTCCCGTGAGCAATATCAGAAAGTACTTCGAAACAATCAATGGGTATTCCGTCTACTTTGATACCTTGACATAATTCTTTTAATACATCTATCTCTTCAACTTGTTCTTTAGAAAACAAATTCCCTACCCCCTATTCTGTTAAATCAATAATCATATCAATAGTCTTGCCAGGATTTGCAGACGAGGAATTAGGTGCTCTCATCCCAGTAATTTTTAATTCGGTAAAACCTTGCTCCTTCGCCAAGGCTATTACCTGATTTTTCCACGCTACAATATCCCTAGCACCAACAAGGTTTTTGGCATCATTGCCGCTTATCCCATCAGGATAAATAGCTATATCCTTTAATGTTAACGAAGTACCATTTATTTCAACTTCTGCAACCCCTTTTATTGAAACACCTGATTTCGATTTAAGAGAAGTCTCAAACAGTTCCCCGTTCGTAAACGAACAATTAATGTTATGAACCCAAATTCCCAGACTACTTACAAAGTAAGTATGGAAATCAGCAACAGTAAAGTTGTATACCTTTACTTTTTCATCGTGATGCACGATTTCAATGTTGTCAATCTTTAGATGATTTCCGTTGCTTTGAACTAACTCATCGCCCACCTTCAAATCAACAGCAAGTACCCATCCCTTGCCATCAACCCAAAATGGATGATTATCAGTTGTCTCAATAATTTGATTGCCCACCGACAACTTATAGGTAGTATCTTTCATATTGCGATGCAGTTGGACAACTTCCTTGTAAGCCTGTTCCCCAGTCTCTTCATTCTTGGAAAGAACCTTATCTCCGACCTCAATGTCTTCGATATTTTTCTCCCCTTCGTCTGTGAAAACTTTGGTTCCGGCAGTGAAACAGTTGCATCCACCCACTAGCCTATTAGCCGATTTTTCCAGATCCGTAACTTCGTCAGCAACAGGTTTTTCAAGCTTGTTAACTCCCTTAACGAGGGTATACACTTCGTCTCCGCTTTTCAAGACGCCAACAATCGGTACAAGTCCGATTCCATCCAGTGTTGTCTGTCCTGCGTGTCCCCATGTCCACTCCCAGTTTATAAGATCTGCAGACACATCTCTCACATCTGCCGGCAAATCCAATCCGGTAAGTCCCAAAAGAACTTGAGCTATTGTTCCTTCCGTCGTCACCTTATCTGTAAAATTCCCAAGAATCACTTGCTCAAGCGCATCTTGGAGTCTGCTATGCTTCTCCTCCGGCGTATCGGTAACTTCAGAGTGACCATGTTTGGCTAAGATTCTATCCGCTTTCTCGATGACCTCGCTGTTTTCTTCAATTATAGTATCTAGCCGCGATAAAGTCTCATCATACCCTTTCCTTACATTTCGAATCATAACAAGTTGTTTTTCTTCTTGCTTACGCAAGTCCTTTACTTCGTCTAACAGTG
>NZ_JBZYAO010000015.1:0-187569 GCF_059820445.1 Paenibacillus sp. sgz302190 | reverse complement strand
CCCAGTATGTAAGACCCCTTGTAGACGACGAGGTAGATAGGTTCGAGGTGGAAGCGCGGCAACGTGTGGAGCTGACGAATACTAATCGGTCGAGGGCTTAACCAAAAGGTCCCCACAAAGTGACGTGAAGCTGACGAAGCATAATCCGATTACTTTGCGGGGACCCCGGAAGGTCAACACCTAAAGGGCACAACAAACTCACACTTTACGCAAGTTTCGTATCTAGTTTTCAGGGAATAAACAACCTCCTATATGGCGGTCGTGGCGAAGGGGTTAACGCACTGGATTGTGGCTCCAGCACTCGTGGGTTCAAGTCCCATCGATCGCCCTTTTCCATGTTGGGGATTAGCCAAGCGGTAAGGCAACGGACTTTGACTCCGTCATGCCTAGGTTCGAATCCTAGATCCCCAGTTTTAATTTCATACGCGGTCGTGGTGGAACGGCAGACACACCATCTTGAGGGGGTGGCGCTCACAAGGCGTGAGGGTTCAAATCCCTCCGACCGCATATTTGGAAAATCCCGTTTTCACGGGATTTTTTTCGTTTTGACAAACAAGCTGTGGGTAATTCCGTTTTTTACGTTGGGCTTGATTGCGACCATGAGCGGTTTTACCTTTGAATTTGTAGATACCACAGGCAAACAGGGTACGCCGACGACTGGTAGTGACGAACCTCACGGAACAAAGCGCCGGATTGCCCGGCAAACCCGTGCTGTCCGGTGATAGCGGGTATGTTGCGGGGAATCTTAACAGCACCGCGTTAATACTACGTAAAAAGCCTTGATGATCAAGGCTTTTTGCTTTTTTTGCGGTCGCGATTGCAGATGGCTTTTAAAAAAGAAGAATTCTGAAGAATGATGTCGAAACTATATGATATAGTAAATGTTGGATGGATTCTTTTGAAAGGATGGAGAGTGCTATGGCCGATAATCCTTTACCAATCAGCTCCCTCTATTTTCTCATTGCCGTGTCCGGTTTATGCGTCATTTTAACGTATTGGTTGCATGCGAGAAAAGCGAGACTTTCGAAAGAATATCAAGATTTGTTTCTATCGTTGCATAATAATGATTTGACGGCTATTTTTTCATTTGATGCGGAAGGACGCATTACCCAAGCTAACGCAGCGGGATTGTCTGTGTTCGGATATGCTTTTGCAGAAATTGAAAATACCGATATAACGGATCTGTTCCGGTCCGACGCTGCCTTCCACTCGCGTTTAAAAGATATGGTTGCAAATCCGCGGCAGTATGCGGAAACAAGCAAGCGGCCGGTTCCCGCGGCGTGTACTTGCAAGGACGGCAGGGTCATTTATTTGGACGTATCCGTCGTTTCCCGACTGCATAGAGGGGTACATAAGGGAGGCTTTCTTCTCGCGCAAAATGTGACCGAGCAGAAAGTATCCGAGCGGTGGAAACACGAACAGGCTCAAATACTGGAGACGATCGTTCAAGGAAAATGCATGAATGAGATCATGCACAGCATTGTATCGATCATCGAAAAGAATCATCCGAACCGGATTTGTTCGATTTTGCTCGTGGACGAGGAGTCAAATACGCTGCATACGGCGGCGGCACCATCTCTTCCGGAGGCGTATACCGCTTTTATTAACGGAAGCAGCATCGCTGCTGATGTGGGCTCTTGCGGCAGGGCCGCATGCTTAGGGATAACGGTTATCGTAGAGGATATCGCATCGGATCCCCTATGGGTCGGCTACAGGGAAATTGCGCTGGAGCACGGCCTCCACTCCTGCTGGTCTACGCCTATTTTTTCGCGCAGCGGCAAAGTGGTGGGCACATTCGCGATGTATGCCGGAGCAGTGACCAGTCCGGAGCTGCACCATGTCGAGAGTTTGGAGGGCTATTCCAGACTTGTAGGCATGGCGATAGACCATAAGCGGTCGGAAGACAAGCTCCGGGAAAGCGAATACAGGCATCAGTTGATCGCGGACAATATGTCTGACTTCATTTGCCTGCGCGATATTACGGGAAAGGTTACTTATTTGTCCCCATCCTATCAAAAATTTATCAAGGATCAGGACTTTTCTTGGGAAGCTCTGGTTCATGAAGAGGATTCGTCTTTTATCAAGGAACATTTTCATAGAAGCGTCCGGGAACGCAAGCCTCTTTCGCTGGAATCAAGAATTTGGAATATTCGCGAGAATAGCTACGTTTGGTTCGAGACCCGAATAAATCCCATTATGAATGCGGAAGGCGAGATCGAGCATGTGATGCTCATTTCCAGAGACGTTACTACCAATAAAAATTATGCCGATTCCCTGGAGAAGATGGCTTATTTCGATTCGCTAACGGGATTGCCCAACAGGCGGTTTATGACCGAGCAGGTGGCTGAGCAAATAAAGCGCGTTAAAGACCGGAAAGAGTCGTTTGCTTTGCTCTATTTGGACTGCGATCGCTTCAAAAATTTGAACGAATCGCTAGGTTATGAGGCTGGAGATTATTTTTTGCAGATGATGGGGGCCCGGCTTAAAGAATGTATGCTGGAGCAGGACACCGTTGCTCGCGTAGGGGGCGATAGTTTTATGCTGCTTCTGTCGGGCCTTCATGCGGAGGAGGAGGCTTTGCAGGTAGCCGACCGGCTGCTGAATGCCTTGCGGAAGCCTTGGGAAATTAACGGGGAGGTGTTTTACTTAACCTCCAGCATCGGTTTGGTTTATTACACGGGGCAAAGCGAGTCGGAAATGATGCAGCAGGCGGAGGTTGCCGGTTACAGCGTCAAGCGCTCTGGCAAAAACAATTTTAGAATTTATCAGCCATTTGCCGAAAGAACGGCGTCGTACAACTCGTTTTTGCTGGAAAAAAATCTTGCCGGCGCGTTGGGCCGGGGCGAGTTCGAAGTTTGGTACCAGGCCCAGGTGAACAACCAAACGGGGGAGATCGTCGGAGCAGAGGCGCTGCTGCGCTGGAACCATCCTCAGTGGGGGCTTATCTATCCCGGCGAATTCATACAATTGGCGGAAGATACGGGCCAAATCGTAGAGATCGGGTTATGGGTTTTGAAGTCGGCCTGCCTGCAAATGGTGGAATGGCAATCCAAAGGGCTGCCGAGGATGCATATTTGCGTCAATATTTCTCCGCGGCAGCTTCATGAGCCTGGATTTATTTCCGCGGTCCGGAGAGTGCTGGTGCAAACCGGGCTGGACCCCGGGCTTTTGTATCTGGAAATTACGGAAGGCATGCTGCTGCGGGACGATCCCGGAACGCTTGAGCTGCTGAATCAATTGTGCCAAACCGGCCTTCATCTATCGGTTGACGATTTTGGGACAGGTTATTCATCTTTGTCTTACATTAAAAGCTACCCGATTGATCTCATAAAAATCGACCGCTCTTTCATCCGGGATATTCCTCACGATTCCGATGATATCGCCATTATTAAAGCGATTATCGACATGTCGAAATCGATGGAAATTTCCGTGCTGGCGGAAGGGACGGAGAGCAGGGAGCAGGTTGAATGCTTGCGCGAGCTCGGCTGCGAAGTCGTGCAGGGCTATTTGTACGCCAAGCCGATGAACGCGGAAATTTTCCGGCATAAATACGCGGAAATAGCCGATTATGCCAGAGATATGGGAAAAAGCACCTTCTAACGGCGGTTAGAAAGGTGCTTTTTTTGCGTTGTGCCGGCTCTTATCTGGCGGCAACGGTTTCTATATCTTTGACGCCTTGATAGATCAGGTTGAACAGATCCTCGATTTGAGATTCGTCGATGCAGGAGAATGCGACGCGAAGGTCCGTTTCTCCGAGTGCGATCGTGCCAACGCCGTATTGCTCAATCAGGTGAGGGCGCAGCACTTTCGCATCGACGGTTTTCAAGTTCAGGCACATGAAGTAGCCGGAATTGAACGGATAGTAGCTCCATGCATCATCGAATTTGCCGCTGTCGAGGACGGCTTTGGTGCGGTTGGCGCGGCCTTTCATAATTTCGAATTTTTCCTGTTTTTGCTCGTTGAACTCAGGCGAATTCAAGGCGTGCAGCACGAACGTTTGCGACGGGTGCGGTCCGCTGGAAATCGTGGCGCGGATAATGCCCATCGTTTTTTGTTCCAGAGCGGCGAGAAGCGCATCGCTGCCGCCGGCGTAAGTGATGAAGCCTACGCGGAAGCCCCAGACGTATTCTTCTTTCGTCGCGCCGTCCACTTTGACCGCCAATACGCGCGGATGAAGACCGGCCAACTGTCCGAAGAGGGACTCGTGCAAGGAACCTTCGAAGAAAAGGCCGAAGTAAGCGTCGTCCGTCAACGCTACGACGTTAATGCCCGCCTCTGCGGCTTCGCGGATCGCTGCGGCGATTTCCCGGCCTTCCTGCGCATCAGGCGTGTACCCGGTCGGATTGTTCGGGAAGTTCAGAACGACGATGGCTTTGCCTTTCGACTGTTGAGCCAACAAAGCGTCGCGCAGTCCCGCTGCGTTAAACCGGTTGTGCTCGTTATAGAGCGGGAAATTGACGATTGTCGCTCCGCGGCGGATTTCGAAAGTCAATTCGTAATTATCCCAGTTTTTGTCGGGAATGATAACGACATCGCCCGCGTCCGCGAACAAATCGGCCGCGATGCTGAGCCCATGGGTAAGAGCGTTGGTGACGATCGGATTGCCGATCCGTTTGTCCGCGATGCTCGGATTTTCCTCGAGCATTTTTTTGCGCCAAGCGGCGCGCAGCTCCGGTTTGCCGGCAGGAGGAGCGTATTCATATATATCTTTTGGCGCGTAAGTGGAGAGGGTGTCTTGGATGACCTTCAAGTGCATAGGCTGTCCATTTTCAATGGCGATACCGATAGTAGCATTGTATTTCTTGGCTTTCGCCTTGGCTTCAGCGGATTGGCTGAGAATGCCTTCCTTCGGAAAGTAAATGGATTTGCCTAATGCCGAAAGCATGTCGTACACGTGAGAATTTTCACGTTCCAAGGTCTCGTTTAACTGTCGTGCCAGAGGATTCATAGGTTAGGGTCATTCCTTCCAATGAGCTTTTCATTTTTAGGAATTATTATATCATCTTCGAAAGGGAACGTCACGGCGTACGCCCATTTTTTTTGTTCAGAAAGTTTTCCAGCCGTTCTTTCACATCGGGCCACTCCCGATCAATGATGCTGAACATGACCGTATCGCGGATGTAACCGTCGTGCAGCACCCGATGCTGCCGCAAAACGCCTTCTTTGTGCGCGCCGAGCCTTGCTATGGCGGTCTGCGAACGAAGATTGCGAAGATCGGTCTTGATTTGCACCCGTACGGTGCCCAGCGCCTCAAAGCAGTGGCGGAGCAGCAAAAACTTGCATTCCGTATTTACGCGCGTCCGCCATACGCCGGGATGGTACCAGGTGTGGCCGATTTCCAGATGGCGGTGGGGCACGGAAATGTCAAACAGCCGCGTGCTGCCGACGAGCTTGTTCGTATCTTTATCAAAAACGCTGAAGGGAAGGCCGAGGCCCGCCTCCTGCTCTTGCAAGGCATGCTTGACGAAGCGCTGCAAACCGGCCGGCTCGAGCAGCGGTTCCATATAAGTCCAGATGGCCGGATCGCCCGCCGCTTCCGCGAGACCTGACAGGTGCGACAGTTCCAAAGGAAGGAGGATGACGCGCTCTCCTTCCAGGGTAAGAGGGGTGAGATTCATTTCATGTTCTCCTTGTCATTTGCGTTGGATTCGTTTGTAATAGAATAACGGACATATGGGTTCGTCAAAAGATCCATTTTATGCGATTTTTTATGTACCACTTTTCAGATAAAAGACAGGAGGGGCCGTATGGACTTTCATCTTCCTTTTGGTTCGTACCGGGACATGTACCCGAGTAAATATTTGGCTCTGTACCATGCTTTGCATGACGCGATCGTGCGGGGGGCGCTGGAACGGGATTCGAAGCTGCCGTCGACCAGGGAGCTTGCCGCCATGTACCGGATTTCGCGCGGGACGGTCAATCAGGTGTACGATATGCTGATTGCCGAAGGCTATTTGGAGGCGAAGGTCGGCAAAGGCACGTTTGTCGTCTACCAGGGCGGCACGGGCGAGCGCAAACCATCCCCTGGCAAGCCGCTGGAGCTATCGGGTTGGGCCAAGCGGCTCGAAACGGACGATGGGTGGCCCGGCGATCCGGCGGAAGACGGGCAAACGGGGGAAGTCGAGAGGGGGCGGAGCATCTCGTTTCAGTTCGGACAGGCGTCGCGCGCTTATTTTCCGCGGGAGCAGTGGAACCGCTGCGTGTATGAGCAGGTGCGGCGGATGACGGAATCGCCGCACGAGGAAGAGTATGCCGCGGAGGGGCATCGTGCGCTCCGCGAAGCGATCGCCCGGCACCTGCGGCGATCGCGGGGGATCGATGCGCCCGCGNTGTATGAGCAGGTGCGGCGGATGACGGAATCGCCGCACGAGGAAGAGTATGCCGCGGAGGGGCATCGTGCGCTCCGCGAAGCGATCGCCCGGCACCTGCGGCGATCGCGGGGGATCGATGCGCCCGCGGAGCGCATCGTGATCGTGAACGGGTCGATGCAGGCGATCGCGCTGCTGACCCAGCTGCTCGTGGAGCCGGGCGATCCGGTCATCGTCGAGCGCCCGGGCTATTCCGGCGCCGTCCGCGCCGTGACGGCGGCCGGAGGCGTGCCCGTCCCGGCCGAGGTGGACGGGCAAGGGCTTGTGCCGCAGCCGTGGGACGCGAGGCTGCTGTTCGTCACGCCCAGCCGCCAGTTCCCGACGGGGGCTGTGCTGGGCCTTGAGCGCCGCCGGCAGCTGCTGCGGTGGGCGGCGGAGCAGGGCGCTGTCATCGTCGAAGACGACTATGACAGCGAATTCAGGCACCGCGGGCGGCCGATCGAGCCGCTCAAGGTGCTGGACCAGGAGGGCCGGGTGGTCTACATCGGCACCTTTTCCAAAACGATGCTGCAGAATCTGCGCATCGGTTACGCCGTGCTGCCGGAGGCGCTGCACGCCGCTTTTGCCGCCGCGAAGCGGCTGTTCGAGCCGCACCCTTCGGGGCTGCTCGAACAAAGATCGCTCGCCGCCTTCATGGCGAGCGGCGGGTACGAGCGTCACCTGCGCCGCATGCGGCGGGTGTACGCGGGCCAGTTCCTGCAGCTGCAGGCGCTGCTGCAGGAGCAGCTCTCCACCCCCTTCGAGTGGGTGGAGAGCGATGCGGGGCTGCATCTGTTCGGCTGGTGGCGGGGGGACCCCCGCGCCTATGCCCGCTATGCAGCCGAGTGCCGCCGCGCCGGCGTGTCGTGGAGCGACGCCGGCCGCTATGGGCTGCCCCCGGGGCGCGCGGGGGCATGCCTCGGATTCGCGCATCTCTCCGCGGAGGAGATGCGCCTTGGGGTGGAGCGGATGCGGCAGGTCTGGGCAGAAAGTTATATTAATTTTTAAATGATTTTGTCAAATTATGTCGGCATTTATGCCGGCATTCATGTATAATTTATTTCATACGATTTCAAAGATTTGCTAGTTTAGGAGAGTGGACAATGAGGATGAAAATGTTGTACCGCACGGCTCTTTTGGCTTCTTTGCTGGGGGCGCTGTTCATGCTGATGCCCGTGGCCGGCTTTGCCCGCTTGCCGGGCGCGGGGGACATTGCTCAGCATTTAACAGAAGTATCTCCCGGCGCCAGAATCCAGTATGGGGATTACAACTGGAAGTTGACCGACCCGGCCAGCGGGGAGCTGCTTTTGAGCGAGGTCAGCAGTTCAAGGCAGCGCGTGTGGGGAAGCCGGGCTTTGTTTAACCCCGGCACAGCCGGCTCCGTTGCGGAATACTTGAATACCGATTTTTACAACAACTTGTTCACTTATTCCGGTACGCCCGAACAGCTTGCCTGGATTCAAAATTACAACTGGCCGACGACCGATAACAATCCGAACATGACCGTGCAAGCGAAAGTCGGGCTTTTGTCCAAAGACCGCTTTTTGGCGATCAAAGATTCACTCCTTGGCGGAGAAGTTTCGGAAACTTTTCCGTACAGGGGCAATTGGTATTTGATGACTTCCTCCGTTACGGGAAGCGTCTACTATGTGAGTCCGTATAAAAGTTTGCTGGAGACGTCGGCTCTGAACGAGGCGATGATCGTCCGCCCGGTTATTCATGTGAATCCGGATTTATTTGCGCTTTCGGACGGTGACGGAGGTTACAAGCTTGCGGCTTCCATTCCCATGCCCGAACATTTGAGCGATGCGCGCCGCGGCGCCATCGTCAAATTTGCCGATAAGGACTGGATTGTAACCGACCCTCTAAGGGGCGAGCTGCTCTTGAAAGACAGCTTGGGCGCAATGCCCTGGGAAAGGCAATCAGGCGGCGGCGGTATTTATCAATGGGAGCAAGCGGGCGATCTTCTGGAATTTAAACAAAGCGTGCCGGGAACGGTCGCTTATTATGTAAACCACGATTTCTACGAAAGTTTGGGGGCTAACAAAAAGTGGATCGTTCCCTACGAGTTTGACAATACCCCGTTGAAATACGAGGGGGGCGACAATCCTTACGCGGAGTACGATTCGAACTACGAATCCCATAGTGTGACGGCGAACGTAGGCCTTTTATCTTTTGGCAAGTATGAGGAATTACGGGATGATGGCGTTAGGCTGTACTACGGCACAGAGAACAAACCTTGGTGGATGATGAATCCTATTCATGGAAGCTCCTACGTGTATTGGTACATAGCAGGCGTATACGACGGCATGGAGCGCATTTACTTTTATCCGATGGATCACGACGTGCGGCCTGTCATTCATTTGAAAGAAGGGTTTACGGTGCTTTCGGGAATGGGTTCGGAGGCCGAGCCTTATCTGATTATGGAACCGGCAGGGGATACGAACGGGGACAATCGGCTTGGCATCGAAGACATTCTTGCCATGATTTTAAAATACGGCGGGTCGCTGAGCCAGGCACAAATAAAAAGCTTGCTTGAAAAAATAGCTCCGATCTATGTGTCCGGTTCCTAACGATTCCGGCTGCATATATTGGTTTCAGCGTCGAAACGGACGGGACTTTTGTTCGAAGGAAGCAATTATGCTATGATTGTAAAGTTCAATGGCAATCAAAATTCGCATAGGAGTGATCCTTTTTATGGCGGGGCTGAATGGTGGCGGCACCAGTATCATTGTGCGTCTGGAAATGCACAAGGAACAGGTGACTTTTGGTAAAGTTGCAACAGCGATCGGAGACGCCGGCGGCGATATCGTGGCAATTGACGTGACCCGGGCTAGCAAAACGACGACAACGCGCGATATTACGGTTAAAGTTAGCGATCCGCAGCAGACGGACAACATTGTAAATGCGTTAAAAAGTCTTCCCGGCGTGCAGCTCGTCAACATTTCCGATCAGACGTTTCTGATGCATCTTGGCGGCAAAATTGAAGTGAGTCCGAAAATGCCGATCAAAAACCGGGACGATCTGTCCCGCGTGTATACACCGGGTGTCGCCCGGGTCTGTATGGCTATCCACGAAGATCCTGCAAAGGCGCATTCTTTGACGATTAAACGGAATACGGTTGCCGTCGTATCGGACGGGACGGCTGTGCTCGGACTTGGCAATATCGGCCCTGAAGCGGCGATGCCGGTCATGGAGGGCAAGGCGATGCTGTTCAAACAGATGGCGGGCGTCGATGCTTTCCCGATCTGCCTGGATACGCAGGATACCGAAGAAATCATTCGCACCGTAAAAGCGATCGCTCCTGCTTTCGGCGGGATAAATTTGGAGGATATATCTTCTCCGAGATGTTTTGAAATTGAGAACCGGCTTATTGAAGAACTCGACATTCCGGTGTTCCACGACGATCAGCACGGAACGGCGGTCGTTCTGCTGGCGGGTCTGCTCAACGCGGTCAAATTGACCGGAAAACGGCTGGAGGACTGCAAAGTGGTCGTTACAGGCATTGGAGCCGCAGGGATTGCCTGCACGAAAATGCTGCTGGCCGCAGGCGTCACGAACGTGATTGGCGTCGACCGTCAGGGAGCGCTCGTGCGTGGTGAAAGTTACGCCAGCGAGGCGTGGGAATGGTACGCGCAAAATACGAATCCTCATCAGCAGCGGGGCGCTTTGAAGGACGTTATTTCCGGGGCTGATATTTTTATCGGGCTGTCGGGTCCCGGCGTTTTAAAAGTCGAAGACGTGAAGCAAATGGCGGCGGATCCGATCGTGTTCGCCATGGCCAATCCGACTCCGGAGATTACGCCGGAGGAAGCGGAGCCTTACGTCCGCGTTATGGCGACAGGGCGTTCGGATTATCCGAACCAGATCAACAACGTGCTCTGTTTTCCGGGCATGTTCCGCGGCGTGCTGGATTGCCGGGCTTCCCGTATTACCCAGGAAATGAAGCTGGCCGCGGCCAAGGCGATCGCTTCCGTCGTGAGCGACGACGAGCTGAACGAATACTACATCATTCCGAGCGTGTTCAATTCGGCCGTGGTGGAAAAAGTGCGCGAAGCGGTCATGGAAGCGGCCTACGAGTCGGGCGTGGCCAGACGCAAAAGCGCCCGCGAGCAGGAAGCGCATCACGAATAAACCAAAAAACCTTGTACGTCGAGCGCTGCGTTATGAAACGCGGGCTTCGCCGGACAAGGTTTTTTTGCGTGGAGCGGGCGGCGGTTATGCCGCGCTTTCTTCCGTCCATTCCTTCAGCTTGCGGTCCGAAGGGAGCAGGAAAGTCAGGATGCCGATCAGCGGCAGGAAGGCGCACAGTTCCATCACGCGGGTCGTGCCGAGCGTATCGCACAGATTGCCGAGGACGACGCTGCCGATCCCGCCCATCCCGAAGGCAAGCCCGGTCACTAGACCGGACACGGTGCCTACTTTGCCGGGATACAGCATTTGCGCGTAGACGACGGTCACGGAAAAGCTCGAAAGCAAAATGAAGCCGATGATGAGGAGAATGATATAAGACCATGTGTAACCGACGTGCGGCAAAAGCAGGGCAAACGGCGCCGATCCGAGCATGGAGAAGAAAATGATATTTCTTCGTCCGAACCGGTCGGCCAGCGGCCCGCCGAAAAACGTTCCGACAGCTCCCGCGGCAAGGAAGAGGAAAATGAAATCCTGCGCGCGGTCTATGGACATTCCGTATTTATCCTGCAGGAAAAATGCGAAATACCCGCTCATCGCCGCTCCGTACCAGGAACGGACAAAGACGAGAAAAATCAGGATGCAGATCGCAAACAACACCTGCTTGCGCCGCTGCGGATTGACTTTGCTTTTGACGGCTTGCTTGACTTTCGCAGGGGCGTCCCGCAATACGGATTTGTACCAGCTTGCGATGTACATTTGCACGACGATCGCCAGCGCCGCGACGCCGGTGAACCAGATCGAGCCGAACAGGCCGAGCGGAATGAAAATCCATTTGGTCATAACGGGAGCCAAAGACTGCCCTGCATTGCCGCCGACCTGAAAAATCGATTGGGCCAAGCCTTTGCGGTCTCCGGCCGCCATATGGGAGACGCGCGATCCTTCGGGATGAAAGGCCGCCGAGCCCAGACCGACCAGGCAGACGGCCAGCAGTACGGCCCAGTAAGCGGGCGCAAAGGCGAGCAGCAGCATGCCCATCAGCGTGGAGGCCATACCGATGGGCAGCATGTAGGGAGAAGGTTTGCGATCCGTATAAAGGCCCACAACGGGCTGCATGATCGATGCCGTAAAGTTGATGGCGAACTGCACCCATCCGACCTGGGTGTAGCTTAAGCCCATCTCGCTTTTTAAAATAGGAAAGATGGCGGGTATAACGGATTGAATCGAATCGTTCAGCAAATGCACAAGACCTATCGCAAACAAAATGCGGTATACGGTCGGTTTGACATCTCCTGTGCCATGCAGCCGGTGCGAACCGGGTTTCGGAGACGCAGTTGTCGATGAAGCCATGTTCTCTTCACTCCTTTCGAGCGACCGGCTGTTTATTTATGTAGGAAGATGCCAAGCGATTCTCCCATATTCACCTTGCTGTCCACCTGTAGGTCCGCGCGGGGCCGGAACATGCCTTCTTCAAGCAGCAGCACGACCGTCGAGCCGAATTCGAAATAGGCGAGCTCTTGTCCGCGCTCCAGATGGCTCGGCAGCGGTTCGGCATATCGAATGCTGCTGACGTTCAGCGCTCCGACTTTGACGACGGCCACTTCGCCGGCTTCGTGCCTGATGAAAGTAATCAGCCGCTCGTTGCGGCTGAGCACTCTGCGCATGTGGCGCAGGCCGAATTCGTTCACCGGGTACGCTTTGCCGGGCACATGCTCCTTCTCCAGCACTTCTCCGGTCACAGGGGAGTGAATGCGGTGATAGTCGGTAGGGCTTAAATAAAGAACGAAATAAAAGCCGTTCCGGTAGTTTACCGTCCGCGGAGAGCGATTCAGCAGTTCGTCGATCGTATAATCCTGACCTTTTACGTTCACGATCAAGCCGTCCTTGATGTCGCCTATGCCTGTAATCTTCGCATCGACCGGACTTACGAGCCGGGTGGTGTCTTCATCGACGGGCCGCAGTCCGGGCTTCAGCCTTCTGGTGAAAAAATCGTTCAAAGAAGCGTATTCCTTCATATGCTTCTCGGCGTCCTCGATGCGAATTCCGTACGTTTGGGCAAATCGCGGAATGAACAGCCTGCTCGCTTTGGATTTGGCAAAAGCTCCGGTCAACTGCGACACCCATTTGCGTGACGACAGCTCCGTTAGCAATCGGAAAAACGGTTTGGACATAGATGAATGGCTCCTGTTCTTTCAATCGTTGTTAGGTTCTTCGATTATCTTGCCACAGAATGCAAGAAGAAGCAATTGCTCTTCCAGCTATTTCTAATTTTAAAAGCCGTTGACCGAGCGTCATGGATGGCGCAGCCGGTTGCCTAAAAGCGATCGACCGTTCACCGTCGCAGACGGCGCAACCGGTTTCGGTGGAGTTTGGTTGACATGGTGTGTATGGTGTGCGTGGCGTGGGCGTGAAAAGCCTGCGGAAGGGTGACCCGCCCGCCGCCTGGAGCAGGTGTATCGTGTGCGACGCGGAGAAAAGCTGCAAAAGCCCCATGGCGCTGTGGGCGGCAACCATGAAGATGAAAATCGTGCATCGCTAGTGCAGCGTCAGCTCTGAAAATGTGGGTGATCGTTTGATAGTTTCAGAGCTTTAAGTATGTACGGTTTCCTGTTAATCCACCGATTTAAATCTGGCTGCATTTGCTCGGAGGCCTGCCTGCCTCGAAAAATGCCTGCAATCGTGTGGTTTTTTGCGGATATTCGGGCTCAGCCCCATCATGACAGGAGACATCATGCACTATTGCAGGCTTTTCCTCAAACCAATCGTTTCCGTCGAAAAAACTACACTTGCGGCAGGCTGCCTAGACTCACACGCCTGAGCCGGTCGCACAATCTGCCCGGTTGCACGAAGAAAACCTGCAAAAATACAGTTTTTGCTCGATGGAAACGCTGGCAGCGAAATATTCCTGCAAATGTGCAGGCTTTTCGCCGCGAACAGGGGCTTAGGTTCGTTTTCATCGAAAATTCCTGCACAATTGCAGGCTTTTCCCAAAAACGAACCGCTTTCTCGGAAAAAACCTGCACTTTCCAGGCTGTTGAGAAACCCCCTTTTTTCCTGGATGCTCAAAAAAAGCACCAAAAGCATGAGCCAAATACCCCTCTCAGATCGTTTTAAATCAATTTTTTCTCTTCAAGATGAGTGCCCCCACATAAAAATTGATCTGAGAGGAAACCCGTTAGACTTTCTCAACAGCCTGACTTTCGCAGGTTTTCCCCCTGCCAAGCCGCCTTGTCCCCTCCACTTCAGCACCGCAACCCGTGCAATAGAGGCGCGGGTTGGGGAAGAGCGGCTGTGCCCTTCTAGTTTCTCTAACCCACCAGCCTGACTTTCACAAATTTTTTATGCGTTTATAGAGACACGTCTCTCCAATGTACGCTTTCCTACTACCTGACTTTCGCAGGTTTTCAACATGTTCAAAGAGATGCGTCTCTTCAATGGACGTTTTCCACTAGCCTGACTTTCGGACCGACCGCCGTCATGCAGCGAAACACCGCGCGCTGCCAGACATTGCATTTACGAAGCGTTTCGCAACCGGCTCGGACTGTCATTAGGCGGCAAAATGAAAAATTTTCATTCGCTCCTGCCCTTGCGGCTGCTCTCTAGAAAATTGACTAGGTTTAGAGAAAAGTTTGCTCATGATGGGTTTGAGCATAGGTTTTTATGGCGAGAATTGTATATTCGCAGGAACAGTTCAAGCAGCGACAGGCTTTACAGGAAATGAAGCGAAGGGCTTCGCTGTTTTCGGAAAAGCGCTGCGTTTGCGAATTTGCGGGCATTCCTCGCTTTTGTCGCAACACCGCGCGGGCGGTGTTGTGCTGCATGTCGGTGCAGGCCGGAATTATTTCATTCGGGTGACGTCTATGACGGCATGGGAGTTTGCAAGTTTTGCAGCGGCATACAGCAATTCGGTCTGCAACTTACTACTAAACAGCAGCGTCAATATGGTGGTGGCGAGCATTCCATTATCTTGAAATCCGATCCAAGAAGAAGGTGTTGCTTTGACTGGAGTTACTTTAATTAGCGTTATTTTGACTGGTGTTACTGCGATTGGCGTTACTTTGACTGCTGTTACATTGATTAGTGTTATTTTAACTAGTGTTACTTTAATTAGCGTTACTTTAACTGGTGTTACTTTGAATGGCGTTACTTTGGCTGGTGCTGCTTTGACCCGATACGTTCGCGTGCTGAGCTGCATGACGATAAGCATGGTGCTCCTGACGGGTTGTCTGAAATCCGATCGTCCCGGCGGGACAGCGGCTTCCAGCCCGGTGGCGCTTCCTGCGCCCGGGACGGTCTCCGAGAAATTGGCCGCCATGAGCCCCGAAGAAAAAATCGGGCAAATGATCATCGCGGGCATTGACGGGCAGGACGTAAGCCGTTCTACGCAGGAATTGATCGGAACCTATCATGTAGGCGGCATTATTTTGTATAAAAATAATATTCAAAATTCGGCTCAGCTCGTGGGGCTTGTCAACAAACTGAAACAAGCGAATCAAGGCGGCAGCCAGACGCCTTTGTGGCTGAGCGTGGACGAAGAGGGCGGCAGGGTGACCCGGCTTCCCGATGAGCTGGTCAAGACGCCTTCGAACAAGGCGATCGGCCGAATCAACCGGAAACCTTTGGCATACGGGATCGGCGGGTTGTTGGGCAGCGAGCTGAAAGCATACGGCTTGAACATGGATTTTGCGCCGGTGCTCGATATTAACAGCAATCCGAACAATCCGGTCATCGGAGACCGGTCTTTTGGGGCGAATGCGGCTTTGGTGAGCGATTTGGGCATCCAAACGATGAAAGGGCTGCAGGCCCAGCATGTCGTGCCGGTCGTCAAGCATTTTCCCGGGCACGGGGATACGTCTGTCGATTCGCACGTCGGTTTGCCGGTCGTGCAGCATGATTTGGCTCGGCTGCGCCAGCTGGAGCTCGTCCCTTTTGCCGCAGCGGTGAAGGAACAGGCGGATGCGGTGATGGTCGCGCACATTTTGCTGCCCAAGGTGGATAAGCAGTATCCGGCTTCGATGTCCGGCAAAATCATTACGGATTTGCTGCGTAAGGAAATGGGGTTCAAAGGGCTTGTCATCACGGATGACATGACGATGGGGGCGGTCGTGAAAAATTATGAGATCGGCGAAGCGGCGGTGCGGTCGGTGCTTGCAGGCGCAAATGTGATCCTGGTAGGCCATGACTACGATAAAGTGGTGACCGTAATCGATGCTCTGCGCAAGGCTGTGAAAGAGCAGCGCATCCCGATGCGGACGATCGATCAAAGCGCCGCGCAGGTTATGGAACTGAAAGCCCGCTATCAGGTCAGCGACGAACAGGTGCCGGTGCCGGATGTAAAGGCGCTGAATGCGGCGGTCCGGAAGCTTTTGGAAGCTAACGGAGGAGGCTCTTGAGAGCACGGTCGGCTGCGCCGGGAAAATAAAAGCGTAAATTATCGTGGAAAACCGTTTCTGCCGGAGTCGGCATATGAAACGGTTTTTTGGCGTGCAATGAATGCGCCGGATTCGCGGCTTGGTAAACGCGGTCGCTCATCTTCGATAGAGGTTTATCTCATAGCGGAGTGCCCCCGTCCAGCAAAAATTTGGCGTAGGCGATCGGATTGTAGTAGGCCAATTTCCACTCTTCCATCATGCCTGCTTCCCGGAAGCTGTAGCGCTGATCTTTTCCATTGCATTCAATAAACATCGGGAAGCCGTCGGCCGTCATTCCGATGTCCAGTCCGATATCGGCCAAGTGCGGAAGTTCCCTGCCCAAATGGCGGGCGACCCGCAGCGTAAAATCGGCGATTTTCCGGTGGACGGCGGCCTGATTGAGAAGCGGGTATTCGCGTGACAAAATGTCGGATAACGTCATAACAGTCCCGCCTTGTGCCACATTGGTCACAAAAAGCTTGGGCGCAGCGACTTTGGCGACGATGCCCGTAATTCCCCAATTCCCATCCGCTCCGCGCTGCACGGATATGCGCAAATCGAACGGACGCCCTTCATAAGTGGCGAGCGGTAGACGCTGTTGGACGATGCAGGCGTGATTGTCGATCGTATTTTGCAGCAGCGGCGGAAGTTCGTTGCGAAATTTGGCAATTTGCCAGCCGGTGTTGCCGGTTTTTAAAGTTGTCGGATACGTAAGCCTCCACCCGGTTCGGGTGCGGTCCAGTTTCATGACGCCGCGGCCGATGCTGCCGTTCGCCGGTTTGACAATGAGAGAATCGTAAAATTTCATCATTCTGTTTATGCTCGCCTTGGTTGCGGGTTTGGTGCCTGGAAGATGGGGGCGGATCGTTTCGTCTTTCATAAGAAGCTGATGGATAAGCAGCTTGTTGTAACGGTTCCATCGATTGAACAAAATGGCGCCGCGCTCAACCCAGTTTTCCATCGTCTGATAGTTTTGGAGATTCCGGTAAATGGCGCGATTGTGAATGACTTTGGGCAGATCGATCGTTTCCCGGGTAATTTCCGTTCCTTTCTGGATATGCGCAATCACTTTCAAAGAATCGGCAGCTACATCCTGCAGACGGAAATAGGCAGGAACGATACCGTATTGTTTGGCGGCATCGCTGTAATAGGAGATCTCTTCATAAGTCGTTTTGCCTTGGGGAATGCCTTCGTACAAGGTGTCATTGACGAGGATGCCGACATAAGGATCTCCCATAAGCTTCACTCCTTTAGCAGGTGCCGGGTAGTGTATTACGGTTATGGCTGCGCTTGAATCAGTATATGAAAAAGCACTCATGCTTGTTTGTGCTGGTGCCGTGGATTCATGAATTCCAGAGACGGCATTTGTCTCGGATTTCCGGGATATACACCCAGTCTTTGCCTGTATTTCCGCATATGAATAAAGTATAGGCTGAAAAGGAGCTGGATCATGTTGAACACAAAATCCGTGAGTGTGGCTATTGTTACATCCGGTATTGGTCCCGTGCCGTCAAAATCGGGAGGCCCGATCGATCAGGCGATTTGCGAATCGGCCCGGCAGTTGGCGAAACGGATGACGGTCTGCGTTTTAGGACGTAAGGCGGGTCTGCAGCCGGAAAGCGAAGAACAGGAAGGAGTGAACTATGTTCGGGTTCCTTATGCGAATCCTGTCGCTTATTTGGAAAAAATCAGCAAGAAAATCGCAGGGCTGCGGCCATCCGTCATTCAGATCGAGAACCGGCCGAGGCTCGTCCGCCAACTGCGCAACAGGCACCCTGGGGCCAAGATCAGCCTCGTGCTGCATTCCGCATCGGCGATCGCGCCATCCCGCATCTCCTCCAAGGAGCTTGCCGCATGTCTGCGCGCCGCGAATACAATTTTAGTGAACGGCGAGTTTCTGGGAAAAACGCTGCGGCGCAAAGTGCCCCAGATCGCCCATAAGCTGGTTGTCCAGCATTGGGGAGCGGACCCTATGCGGTTCATGTCCAAATGGTCCCCTCAAGCGAAAGAATCCCGTTCGCAGCTGCTGCAGGAGCTTGGACTCGAAAAGCGCAAAATCATCTTGTTTGCCGGCAGACTTATTCCGGAAACAGGAGCGCATCATCTCCTGGATGCGATGATCCAGGTGGTTCCGAAGGAGCCCGATGCCGTCCTGCTTATTGTCGGAAGCGCGCTCAACGGTGCGGACCGTCAGACGGACTATGTCCGCAAGCTTTACGAATCGGGCGGCGCGATACCGCAGTATGTCCGTTTCGTTCCTGATGTTTCCCGGGACGAAATGTCCAAATGGTACCGGATCGCGGATATCGTCGCTATCCCGTCGGCTTCGCACGAAGGGTTCGATCCGGTCTGTATCGGGGCGATGGCGTCGGGCGTGCCGGTCGTGGTGCCGCGGTCGGTCGAGATGCGGGAGCTGATCGAGGACGGGACAACCGGGTATTTGATGGATACCGGCTATTTAGCCGAAGAACTGCCCCGCTATTTGCTGCGGCTGCTTGGAAGCCCCGAGCTGCAATACGCAATGGGAGAGCTGGCGGCGCAAAAAGTGCGGCAGAAGTTCGCCTTGGAGCGGAGTGCCGAACGGCGTCACGAGCTGTACCAGTCATTGGCAAAACGGGGTTTGAATAGGTAAGCGCACATTTTATAAGGGCGAACGTACATCTTTTTGCGGAGATGAATATACAAATGACTAGATCGCGTACGAATGGAGAGGAGTCTATGAACAAACGGAAAGGCGGCCGGGGAGCAATCCGGAAACCGCAAGTGCAGAGAGTGAATGCCAATACGAACGAGCTTCAATGGTTAGATGAAACCGAACAGGTATCGATCAAAAAAAAGCAAGTTTCCGATTTATTGGATCAACCTCAAACAGACATTGACGACAATGAGACGAAAGATGCCGTCAAGCCGCGGAAAACAGATTCGTCAGCTGCGGACAAAAATCAGCCTTTCGCGGCTGAGCCATCCGGCAACGCTGCAAAGTCTGCGCCTCCATTGATCCTGTTTTCGGAGCGCAAAGGCAGAGATTTTTCAACGAACCCTGTCATTTATACGGACGATATCGTTGAGGAAGCCGTCACGGGAGAAAAGATTGCCAATCGGGCTATCGATGAAACGAAAATTAAGCCGCAGAGTATCGTCGGCAAATTGATCAAAGATTTTTCTATTGATCACACGAAGTTGGCTTCCTCAAGCGTAACGAAAGAAAAACTTTCCCCTGGCGCCGTTCACGACGAACACATTGCGCCGCAAGCGATCTCCGGCTACAAAATCCAGGACATGTCCATTTCCGGAAGCAAACTGCTCAACAACAGCATTACAGCGGACAAATTGTCGGATCAGGCGATTGATTCGTTAAAAATTGCGGACGGTTCGATTTTCCCGCATCACCTGGCCGAGATGATTGTTTCCACAGAATTGATCGACGATCAGGCCGTAACATCGGAAAAAATACGCAGCGGAGCCATACAAGCGAAGCATCTTTCCAACTATATCATCGATGCGGCTAAAATTGCCGATACGGCAATTACAACGGAGAAACTGAGAGATCAATCGGTCACTGCGAAAATAATTGCAGATGGGAGCGTCGGCTCCGCCCATCTGCAGCCTGAAAGCGTCCTGTACGAACATTTGTCGCCAGGCAGCGTGCAAAGCGAAAGCATAGCCCCCGGTCAAGTGAACGGCGATCATCTTATGGATGATTCGATTTGCGAGCATCATTTGCAGAACGATTCCATTACGGCCGACAAACTCGTCAATCAATCGGTAATGGAAGAAAAGCTTGCCGATCAGGCGGTCAGCGGCCGCAAAATAGCGTACGGCTCCATCGAATCCTTTCACATCACGGAATCCGCAGTTCAACCGGAGCACATCGCCAAATGGGCAATTGCCGACAAGCATATAGGGACGGGACAAATCGGCCCCGATCATATCCGCCCCGGCTCCATTCATGAGGATCTGCTCCAGGATGCATCCGTTGCCCCCGGGAAACTGCAGGATGGCTCGGTTCATTCCCGGCACATTCAAGATCATGCCATACTCGGCGAACACTTGGCAGATGCGGCCGTAACTTCTTCCAAGCTTGCGCCGGAGTCGGTTGCCTCCGAACAATTAGCCGACTGGAGCGTTGGTACGGATAAGCTCGCGGATGAAAGTGTCTCATCGGCCAAAATTGCCCCCGGAGCCGTCCATGGCGGCCATTTGCAGCAAGGCACCTTATCCGGGGAACATCTGGCGGACCATTCGGTCGGAGAAGAGCAAATCGGCTTGCTGGCCATTCACCGCGAACATATCGCCGGCGAAGAGGTTATTACCAGACATTTGCAAGATGAGGTCGTGACGACGAGCAAAATAGCCGAAGAAGCGGTAACAGGCAGCAAAATAGCTCCGCTTACGATTGAAATGCGCCATCTTCAGGAAGGCATCATCGAAGGCTTCCATATTAAACCCGGATCGATTACATCGGACCATCTGGGCGAAAATTCCATCAGGCTCGATGTGTTCGCCGATCGAAGCCTTAGCGGCAAGAAACTGATCGAACGGTCTGTCTCGGAGGAGACGCTGACCGACGGCGCAGTTACGGAGCAAAAGATCGCATATGGCAGCATAGGAGCGCAGCATATGCAAGCCGGTTCGATTCTTGCTTCGGCGCTCGGCGATCAGGTCGTAACTGAAGCCAAAATCGCAGACGGAGCTGTCGGGCTGGCAAAGCTGGCGGACTCTAGCGTAACGTCCGACAAGCTTGCCCTCAAGGCCGTATCCAGTGAACATATCGCCGACGGCAGCATCACCGCGGCCAAGCTTGCGAATGAAAGCATTCACGGAAGCAAGATTGTTCCCGGAGTGATCCATGCGCGTCATCTGGCCGACGGCGCCGTGAATGGAGCGAAGCTGGCCTCGGGAAGCGTAGACGCGGAAAAGCTGGCAAGCGGCGCTGTGCAGAGCGAGCATCTCGCCGATCGAAGCGTAAGCGGAGCGAAGCTGGCTCCGGGCAGTGTGGACGGAGGCATACTGGCGGCGGAAGCCGTAGGTGCAAGCCACCTTGCGGAAGCTTCGGTCAACGCGGAACACATTGTCCCCGGCTCGATTGCCGCCGATCATATCGGCGCGGGCGAGATCGGAGCCGTGCATTTGCGCGCGAACTCGATTTATACGGATTTGCTGCAGGACGGCTCTGTCACCTCCGGCAAGCTGGCGGCCGGCAGCATCGAATCCGAGCACGTCCGCGAGGGGACGATACTTGACGAGCACTTGGCAAATGGGGCCGTCACCACCTCCAAGCTGGCGCCGGGCTCCGTAACTGCCGGGCAGTTGGCGGACGGGAGCGTGGGCGCGGCGAAGCTGGAGGACGAAAGCGTAACGTCGGCGAAAATTGCTCCCGGAGCCATCCAAGGCGGACATTTGCAGTCCGGATCGATTCACGCGGTCCATTTGAGCGGGCGCTCGGTTGCCGAAGAGCAGCTCGGTTTGTCCGCAGTGCGTCGCGAGCACATCGCCGATGAGGAAGTGATCACGCAAAAGCTGCACGATCAGGCCGTGACGACGAACAAAATTGCCGAGGAAGCCGTTACAAGCAGCAAAATCGCGCCTTTGGCCATCGAATCCAGCCATCTTCAAGAAAATACGATTGACGGCGCGCATATTAAGCAGGGGTCGATCACTTTTGAGCATTTGGCCGAACAATCGATTAAGTTTGATGCGGTGGCCGACCGAAGCTTGGACGGGGGTAAAAAGCTGATCGAACGATCCGTCACGCAGGAGACTTTGGCCGACGGTGCGGTAACGGAAACAAAACTGGCGGAAGCCAGCGTAACGTCCGGCAAGCTTGCCGCTAACGCTGTAAACGGCGAGCATGTGGCGGACGACGCCATTACCGGGGCAAAGCTGGCGGACGAAAGCATCCACGGGGGCAAGCTGGCGGCAGGAGCGATCCAAACGCGCAATCTCATGGATGGAGCGGTTAGCGGAGCGAAGCTGGCTCCGGGCAGTGTGGACGGCAGCAAGCTGGCGGCAAACGCTGTGAGCGGCGAGCACATCGCCGATGGGGAAGTGATCACCCAAAAGCTGCACGATCAAGCGGTGACGACAAGCAAAATCGCCGAGGAAGCCGTTACAAGCAGCAAAATCGCACCTCTGGCCATCGAAACCTGCCATCTCCAGGAAAATACGATTGATGGTGCCCATATTAAGCAGGGGTCGATCACTTTTGAGCATTTGGCCGAACATTCGATCAAGTTTGATGCGGTAGCCGATCGAAGCCTGGACGGCGGCAAAAAGCTGATCGAACGTTCCGTTACGAAGGAGACGCTGGCCGACGGCGCGGTAACGGAAGCCAAACTGGCGGATGCGAGCGTAACGACCGGCAAGTTGGCCGCTAACGCTGTAAGCTGCGAGCATCTGGCGGACGGCGCTATTACCGGGGCAAAGCTGGCGAACGAAAGCATCCACGGCGGCAAGCTGGTAGCCGGGGCGATCCAAACGCGCAATCTCATGGATGGAGCGGTTAGCGGAGCGAAGCTGGCCCCGGGCAGCGTGGACGGCAGCAAGCTGGCGGCAAACGCCGTGAGCGGCGAGCATTTGGCGGACGGCGCCGTGAGCGGAGCGAAGCTGTCTGACGGCAGTGTCGATGCCGGCAAACTGGCAAGCGGGGCTGTGCAGAGTGAGCATCTCGCCGATCAAAGCGTAAGCGGAGCGAAGCTGGCGCCGGGCAGCGTGGGCGGAGACGTATTGGCGGCGGAGTCCGTAAGTTCAAGCCACCTGGCGCAAGCTTCGGTCAACGCGGAACACATTGTCCCGGGCTCGATTGCCGCCTGGCATATCGGCGCGGGCGAGATCGGAGCCGAGCATTTGCACGCAAATTCGATTTATACGGATTTGCTGCAGGACGGCTCTGTCACCTCCGGCAAGCTGGCGGTCGGCAGCATCGATTACGAGCACGTCCGCGAGGGGACGATACGGGGCGAACATCTGGCAGACCGGACCGTCACCAGCTCCAAGCTGGCGCCGGGCTCCGTAACCGCCGAGCAGTTGGCGGACGGGAGCGTGGGCGGGGCGAAGCTGGAGGACGAAAGCATAACATCGGCGAAAATCGCTCCGGGCGCCATTCATGGCGGACATTTGCAGTCCGGATCGATTCACGCGGTTCACTTGAGCGGGCGCTCGGTCGAAGAAGAGCATCTCGGTTTGTCCGCAGTGCGTCGCGAGCACATCGCCGATGAGGAAGTGATCACCCAAAAGCTGCACGATCAAGCCGTGACGGCGAACAAAATTGCCGAGGAGGCCGTTATAAGCAGCAAAATCGCACCTCTGGCCATCGAAGCTCGTCATCTTCAAGAAAATACGATCGATGGCGCCCATATTAAGCAGGGGTCGATCACTTTTGAGCATTTGGCCGAACATTCGATCAAGTTTGATGCGGTAGCTGATCGAAGCCTGGACGGCGGCAAAAAGCTGATCGAACGTTCCGTCACGAAGGAGACGCTGGCTGACGGTGCGGTAACGGAAGCCAAACTGGCGGATGCGAGCGTAACGACCGGCAAGCTTGCCGCTAACGCTGTAAACTGCGAGCATCTGGCGGACGGCGCTATTACCGGGGCAAAGCTGGCGAACGAAAGCATCCACGGCGGCAAGCTGGTAGCCGGGGCGATCCAAACGCGCAATCTCATGGATGGAGCGGTTAGCGGAGCGAAGCTGGCCCCGGGCAGCGTAGACGGCAGCAAGCTGGCGGCAAACGCCGTGAGCGGCGAGCATTTGGCGGACGGCGCCGTGAGCGGAGCGAAGCTGGCCTGGGGAAGCGTGGACGCAGGCAAGCTGGCAGGCGGGGCTGTGCAGAGTGAGCATCTCGCCGATCGCAGCGTAAGCGGAGCGAAGCTGGCTCCAGGCAGCGTGGACGGAGGCATATTGGCGACAGAGTCCGTAGGTTCAAGCCACCTAGCGCAAGCTTCGGTCAACGCAGAGCATATTGTTCCGGGCTCGATTGCCGCCTGGCATATCGGCGCGGGCGAGATCGGAGCCGAGCATTTGCGGGCAAATTCGATTTATCCGGATTTGCTGCAGGATGGCTCTATCACCTCCGGCAAGCTGGCGGCCGGCAGCATCGATTACGAGCACGTCCGCGAGGGGGCGATACGGGGCGAACATCTGGCAGACCGGACCGTCACCAGCTCCAAGCTGTCGCCGGGCTCCGTAACCGCCGAGCAGTTGGCGGACGGGAGCGTAGGTGCGGTGAAGCTTGAGGATGCGAGCGTCGTCTCGGCGAAAATCGCTCCGGGCGCTATCCATGGTGGACATTTGCAGTCCGGATCGATTCACGCGATCCATTTGAACGAGCGTTCGATTACAGAAATGCATCTCGGTTTGTCCGCAGTGCGTCGCGAGCACATCGCTGATGAGGAAGTGATCACCCAAAAGCTGCACGATCAGGCGGTGACGACGAGCAAAATCGCCGAAGAAGCCGTTACAAGCAGCAAAATCGCGCCTCTGGCCATCGATTCCGGCCATCTCCAGGAAAATGCGATCGGCGGTGCCCATATTAAGCGGGGGTCCATCACTTACGAGCATTTGGCTGAACATTCCATCAAGCTGGAGTCTATCGCCGACCGAAGCCTGGACGGCAGCAAGCTGATCGAACGTTCCGTCACGAAGGAGACGCTGGCCGACAGTGCGGTAACGGAAGCCAAACTGGCGGATGCGAGCGTAACGAACGGCAAGCTGGCCGCTAACGCTGTAAACTCCGAGCATCTGGCGGACGGCGCTATTACCGGGGCAAAGCTGGCGAACGAAAGCATCCACGGCGGCAAGCTGGTAGCCGGAGCGATCCAAACGCGCAATCTCATGGATGGAGCGGTTAGCGGAGCGAAGCTGGCCCCGGGCAGCGTGGACGGCAGCAAGCTGGCGGCCAACGCCGTGAGCGGCGAGCATTTGGCGGACGGCGCCGTGAGCGGAGCGAAGCTGGCCTGGGGAAGCGTAGACGCTGGCAAGCTGGCAGACGGCGCTGTGCAGAGTGAGCATCTCGCCGATCGCAGCGTAAGCGGAGCGAAACTGGCTCCAGGCAGTGTGGATGGAGACGTATTGGCGGCGGAAGCCGTGGGTTCAAGCCACCTTGCGGAAGCTTCGGTCAACGCAGGGCATATTGTTCCGGGCTCGATTGCCGCCTGGCATATCGGCGCAGGCGAGATCGGAGCCGAGCATCTGCGCGCGAATTCGATTTATGCAGATTTGCTGCAGGACGGCTCTATCACCTCCGGCAAGCTGGCGGCCGGCAGCATCGATCACGAGCACGTCCGCGAGGGGACGATACGGGGCGAACATCTGGCAGATCGGACCGTCACCACCTCCAAGCTGGCGCCGGGCTCCGTAACCGCCGAGCAGTTGGCGGACGGGAGCATCGACTCGGCGAAGCTTGAGGATGCGAGCGTCGTCTCGGCGAAAATCGCTCCGGGCGCCATCCATGGCGGACATTTGCAGTCCGGATCGATTCACGCGGTCCATTTGAACGAGCGCTCGGTTGCAGAAAGGCAGCTCGGTTTGTCCGCAGTGCATCGCGAGCACATCGCCGATGAGGAAGTGATCACCCAAAAGCTGCACGATCAGGCGGTGACGACGAGCAAAATCGCCGAGGAAGCCGTTACAAGCAGCAAAATCGCGCCCCTGACCATCGAATCCCGCCATCTCCAGGAAAATGTGATTGACGGCATCCATATTAAGCGGGGGTCCATCACTTTTGAGCATTTGGCTGAACATTGCATCAAGTTGGAGTCTAACACCGACCGAAGCCTGGACGGCTACAAGCTGAATGAACGGTCCGTCACAAAGGAGGCGCTGGCTGACGGCTCGGTGACGGAAGCGAAGCTGGCGGATGCCAGCGTGACGTCCGGCAAGCTGATAGCCGGGGCGATCCAAACGCGCAATCTCATGGATGGAGCGGTTAGCGGAGCGAAGCTGGCCTCGGGAAGCGTGGACGGCAGCAAGCTGGCGGCAAACGCTGTGAGCGGCGAGCATCTGGCGGACGGCGCCGTGAGCGGAGCGAAGCTGGCTCCAAGCAGCGTGGATGGAGACGTATTGGCGGCGAAAGCCGTAGGTTCAAGCCACCTTGCGGAAGCTTCGGTCAACGCAGGGCATATTGTCCCGGGCTCGATTGCCGCCTGGCATATCGGCGCAGGCGAGATCGGAGCCGAGCATTTGCGGGCAAATTCGATTTATACGGATTTGTTTCAGGACGGCTCCGTCACCTCCGGCAAGCTGGCGGTCGGCAGCATCGATTACGAGCACGTCCGCGAGGGGGCGATACGGGGCGAACATCTGGCAGACCGGACCGTTACCACCTCCAAGCTGGCGCCGGGTGCCGTAACCGCCGAGCAGTTGGCGGACGGGGGCGTCGACGCGGCAAAGCTTAGGGACGAAAGCGTAACTTCGGCGAAAATCGCTTCGGGCGCCATCCATGGCGGACATTTGCAGTCCGGATCGATTCACGGGGACCACTTGAGCAGGCGCTCGGTTGCAGAAGAGCAGCTCGGTTTGTCCGCAGTACGTCGCGAACACATCGCCGACGAGGAAGTGCTTACCCAAAAGCTGCACGATCAGGCGGTGACGACGAGCAAAATTGCCGAGGAAGCCGTTACTAGCAGCAAAATCGCGCCTCTGGCCATCGAATCCGGCCATCTCCAGGAAAATGCGATTGACGGCACCCATATTAAGCGGGGTTCCATCACTTTTGAGCATTTGGCTGATCATTGCATCAAGTTGGAATCGATCGCCGACCGAAGCCTGGCCGGCAGCAAGCTGACCGAACGTTCCGTTACGCAGGAGACGCTGGCCGACGGCGCGGTAACGGAAGCCAAACTGGCGGACGCCAGCGTCACGTCCGGCAAATTAGCCGCTAACGCCGTAAGCGGTGAGCATCTGGCGGATGGCAGCGTGGACGAACAAAAATTGTCCTTCCGCACGATGCGGATTCCGGCTTCAAAACCGTCTTCGATCCAGCAGTTCGGCCTCATGCCGTTCGAATTTAAAGTGCAGGACGAAATTGTCGAAGTGCAAATTTATTTCGACGAGCCGTTTGAAGATATGAATTACGTCCTGGTCGCCATGACCAATCATACGGCGTGCTATGCCGTACTCAAGCAAAAACAGGCGAATTCCGCCACTTTGTCGGTCGTCCGGACCCGGTTCTCGGCCGACGTATACGGCGTGATCAACTGGATGGCTGCAGGGACGAAGGCGTAATGGTATGCAAACGGGACCGTGCGGAAGCGCACGGTCCCGTTTGCTGTCTCCGCTCGTACCGAAGCATACGGCAGCAACCTATTTTTCCCTTCCCCCGTTATTCGTCCACGTCCGGAAAAGGGCCGCAGGAATATGATACAGGAAGAATTTTTGACGCTGCGAAGGAGATGAGCTTGCATGAAAGTGGCGATTATGGCCGGAGGGAAGGGGTTGCGTTTTTGGCCGCGAAGCGTTGAAACCAGGCCGAAGCAATTTCTGGCGCTGACCTCCCGCGAAAGCATGCTCCAGCAAACTTACCGCAGGTTTAATAAGTATTTGGATGCTGCGGATATATATATCGTTGCGCCCGGCTCGTACGAAGCGTTAATTCGCGAGCAGCTTCCCGACCTCGACCCGAGCCGCTTCATTGTGGAGCCCGATCAGCGGGATACGGGACCGTGCATCGCACTGACTTCGCGCTTCTTTTTGCGGCAAGGGCTGGACGATGTGCTCGTAACGGCACCTTCCGATCAATATATTCCCGACGACGAAGCGCTGATGAAAGCTTTGCAGGAAGCGGAACGCACCGCGCAAAACAACAAAACGATCGTCACATTGGGAATCGTGCCTACGCGGCCCGAGACCGGGTACGGATACATCCGGGCTGCAGCCGGAGCAGGGACAGGCCAAGCCAAGCGGGTATTGAAATTTGTGGAAAAGCCGGGCGAGCAGCGGGCGCGCGAATTAATAGCGGAGCCGGATACGTATTGGAACAGCGGCATATTCGTTTGGAAGCCGTCGACGATTCGCTATTATATGAATCTTTACCAGCGCGAGATGTGGAATAAGCTTTGGTTTTCGGGCGATTCCGCGGAAAGCGTGTATGCATCGCTGCCCAAAATATCCGTGGATTACGCCATTTTGGAAAAGGCGGAGAACGTATACATGGTCCCTGTCGATTTCGCATGGGACGACGTCGGTTCATGGACGTCTCTGGAGCGGGTTTTTCCGGCGGATGAGCAGGGAAACCTGTTTTTCGGCGAAGTGCATGCGCTTCGCACCGGCAGCTCCATCGTTTATGCGGAGGATCTCAAGGTGATCGCCATCGGAGTTGACGATCTGATCATCGTCCAGACGAAAAACGGCTTGTTAGTTTGCCGAAAATCGGAAGAACAGCACATAAAAACGGTTTTGGACTCCATGCATGCACCGCTTGGCAAACCCCGGGACACCCAATTTCCGTGACATCAGGTTAGTGGTCTATATGGGCGTTCTTATGCGCGCATACACTGGGAAAATACAAGTCCCAAGTTCAATCAGGTGGTGAATGTATGAACATCGCATTCGATATGTCCTTTACGCTGTCGAAGTCCGGCAATCGGACCGGCGCCCAGTTTGCCAAGCGGCTCGTCCGCGCGGTCGGAAAGGAAAGGCCGAACTGCCGCTGCCACTTTTTTTACCCGGATCGGGCGCCTGATGCTTTACCCCTGCAAATGCAGCTGGAACGGTTTTTATCCGAGCGCCAAATCGACATATACCAAATCCTCTGCCCTTACGATATGATCCATTCTCCCCTCAGCAAGGCATGGTTCGGAAAGACGAAAGTGGCCGTGCTTCTGCAAGATTTGTTTCCGAAAATTTTTTTCGATACGGCGCAGGTTTATGACGATATTCACGCCAGGCATGCGGCAGTGCTCGAATTTGTAAAAAATTGCGATCTGCTGATCGCCCATTCGGAGGCGTCGAAGGAGGAAACGATCCGCACGCTCGGAGCGGCACCGCAATCGGTGAAGGTAGTGCCCGGCAGCGCCGGCAAACAATTTCGGCATGTGCCGGTCGACCGGGCGGAGCTTGACAAATACGGCATCGTGAAAAAGTTTGTGGTCGCTATAGCCGACGTCCCCGATGAGCATCATCTTCCCGCTTTCGTTCAAGCGTTCGGCATCATGAATGCCGCGAACGACCGCTGCTTTCAGCTTGTGATGATCGGCAAAACGAGCGAAGCCGGGAAGGCCGCAATTCTCCATGCGGCGGCGGCGGTCGATACGTTGAGCGATATCGTATGGATTCGGCATTTGCGCGATTCTTCGCTGATGAAGCTCTATAACGGAGCGGAACTGTTCATATATCCGTCATTTTACGAGGGCAGCGGCATGCAGGTGTTGGACGCCATGGCATGCGGCACGCCGGTGCTGACCTTCGATCAGGCGGCAGGCAGCTCCGCATCCGGCGACGCCGCCTACCGGGTCCATCCGGGAAATTTCGCCGACCTGCAGCAGGCGCTGACCCGTTGCTTGTTGGATAAGGAATTGAGAAGCGGTTTGCGCAGCAAAGGCTACGACCGTACGGATCCTTACGACTGGCAGGGGACGGCGTCCAAGGTTCTGGACGCGTACCAATATGTGCTGCGCCGCAAACTGGCCATTTTCGCGCCGCTAGCGCCGCTGCAAACGGAAATTGCCGACTACGTGAACCTCATTTTACCCTCCTTGCATGAGCATTACGATTGCGATCTGTTTATCGATAAAGGGTACACGCCTTCATTGCCTCCCGAACTTGAGGGAACCGTGACGAATCATATTTTCCATCACCGCGATTTTCGGACAAAAGAGGGCCAGTACGATGAAGTCGTATTTCAGTTTGGCAATACTCCCTATCACGCTTATATGGTGCCGTATTTGCTGCAAACCGGGGGGATCGTCGTGCTTCACGATTTGCGAACGGACCGGCTCACCCGCGCATGGTCAGGCGGGGAAGGCGCTAAAAGAGCTTACGTTTTGGACGATTATTTGAAAAAAGCCAAAGTCGTTATCGTTCACAGCCGTTTTGCGAAATCGTATTTGAACCGCCATGGATACCGCAACGTCGGGCTGATCCGGCTGCCGCAAAAGCTGCCGGTCATGATTTCCTTGATCATGCACCGCGATTTTGTGTTTTCCAGCTTTGGCCCGGTGGATAAAGACAGGCATTTGGAGACTGCTCTCCGCTGCTTGAAGAAGCTTTACGCCGCCGGCAACAAAAATATCCGGTACGTCATTGTCGGCCGCGGAACGCCGGAATATTGGAACGAATTGAAGGCGCTGATCCGCAGGCTGGGGCTTACGGCAATCGTGGAGTTGAAGCCGGACACCGATAAGAGGGAGTATCAGACCCGGCTCAGCCATTCGGACGTATGCATCCAGTTGTCCGATACTGCCGATGGAGGAGCCTCGGGAGCGCTGCTTGACGTCATGTCTCACGGGAAAGCGGCGATTGTATCGAATCGCCACGCCCATGCCGAGCTGCCGAATGAAGCGGTATACAAAATCCGCCACGACGGCCGGCTGGAGGAGCGGCTGTACACCGCCATGCAGCGGCTTTACAAAAATAAGGAGCTGCGCAAGCAGATGCGGCAGCATTCGCGCAAGTACGTAGCGGAGAACCATCGTGTATCGATATATGCGGACAGATTCAAGGGAATTGTGGAGGACGGCTTGTACGACGAGGTGAAGGGCGCGTTTGAGGAGGGGCAGGGGAATGCCGGTCAGAACGTTCCTGCGGCCGAGGCCGACGGCCGTATACGCACGGTATACTTGCGGCCGAACCGGTATCGCCGTATTTTGCAGGACGGTATGCCCGCTGCGTATTTCTCGTTTAACTTAAGCGAGCTGCCCCAAGGCTGCACGATCCAAAAAGCGGTGATGCACATTCAAGCGGTTACGAAGCAGCTGCTCGTGTACCGGATTCGCTCGTCCTGGTCGGGCAAAAGCGCGTCGAACCCGTCTGTGCGCCAATATCCGTTTTACAAAAAAACGGCGTCGAACGCAACCAAGCTTCCCGCCGACAAACTGTTTGCGTTGGATTGCACGCAGCTGGCCCAAAGCTGGCGGGACGGCCCATCGAACAACCACGGCGTTTATGTGCCCAGGGTATCCGCCGCAAAAATGCCGCGACTCCAGGTGGTGATTCAGGAGCAAGGTTAGCGCCCATGCAACTGGCTCGAAAATGGGATAGAAAGAGGGAAAATGTGATGAAAAAGGTCAAAAAAGCAATTATCCCTGCCGCTGGCCTAGGTACCAGATTTCTTCCCGCAACGAAAGCGATGCCTAAGGAAATGCTGCCGATCGTGGATAAGCCGACCATTCAATACATTGTGGAGGAAGCGGTTCAATCGGGCATTGAAGATATTATCATCGTGACCGGACGCAGCAAAAGGTCGATTGAGGATCATTTCGATACGAACTACGAGCTGGAATACAATTTGCGGGAAAAGAACAAGCAGACTCTGCTCAAGATGGTGGATGATATTACGAATCTGGTGGACATTCATTACGTCCGGCAAAAGCAGGCGCTCGGTCTGGGCCATGCGATCTGGTGCGCCCGGAAATTTATCGGCCACGAGCCGTTCGCCGTGCTGCTCGGGGACATGATTATCGACAGCGATATTCCGTGTTTGCAGCAATTAATGCAAATATACGAAGAGCGGCAGGAATCCGTTATTGCGGTAGATACCGTCGAGTGGGCGGAAGTGAGCAAGTACGGCGTCGTCGACGGGGAGCTCGTAGGAGAGCGGCTGTACCTGGTGGACAATTTGGTGGAGAAGCCGGTTGTTAATCCGCCCTCCAATGCCGCTATTGTGGGCCGATACATTTTGGAGCCGGACATTTTCGACATTCTGGAGCACGTTCCGGTTGGCGTAGGCGGAGAAATTCAGCTAACGGACGCGCTGCAAACGCTGCTTCAGTTCCGCCCCTTGTACGCTTACAAGTTGACCGGCAAATTGTACGACGTTGGGGATAAGCTCGGTTTTTTGAAAGCGACGGTCGAGCTGGCCTGCAAGGATGAGATGCTGAAAGGGGAATTTCGGCAGTATTTGAAGCGGATCGTTCCGGGAGGGGAGTCGACGTGAACAAAGTTTTGATCACCGGCGCCGCCGGTTTTTTGGGATTCCATCTGGCCGAGCGGCTGCTGGCCCGGAACGTCCGGGTCGTCGGGCTGGATAACTTTTCTTCGGGCACCGCCGATCGTATTCGCGCGTTATCCGGTTCCGGCCGATTCGAATTTATAGAGCGGGACGCCACAGACGAGTCCGTGCTCGCGCTAGAGCCGCTGAAGGACGTTGCGGAAATTTATCATCTGGCTTCCCCGGCCTCTCCGAAATTTTACCAGGCCGATCCGTTCGCGACGATTGCCGTCAATACGATCGGCACGCAGCGGATGCTCGACCTGGCGCTGCGCAACAAAGCGAAGCTTGTGTACACCAGCACGAGCGAAGCTTACGGCGACCCGGACGTTCATCCCCAGGATGAAACCTACCGGGGCAATGTGAACACATGGGGGCCGCGGGCTTGCTACGATGAAGCGAAACGGCTGGGCGAAGTGTTTTGCTACGAATACGCCCGGCGCTGCGGCGTGAAAGTGAAGGTGGCCCGGATCTTCAACACTTACTCGGCAGGCTTGCGCAACGATGACGGCCGGGTTATTTCCAATTTTGTCACCCAGGCGTTGAAAGGACACGATATTACCGTGTACGGCGACGGTTCGCAGACACGGTCGTTCTGTTATGTCGACGATACGGTCAGGGCGCTGCAGCTGATGATGGATGCCGATCAGGCCGACGGGGAACTGATCAATATCGGAAACCCTGCGGAAATTACGATTCTGGAGCTGGCGAAGCTGGTCAAAAGCATGACTACATCCGCAAGCGCCATCGTGTTCCGCCCGCTGCCCAAGGACGATCCCAAGGTGAGGCGGCCGGTGATCGATAAAGCGAAGAGAATATTGGGCTGGGAACCCCGCATGGACTTGCGGCAGGGATTGGTCCGCACCATAGAGGAGTACCGGAAGCGGCTGTCAGAGTAACTTTCGTGGGGGGATCGGGAATGGAGGTAGTTTGCGTAGGTTCCGGGTATGTGGGGAGCGTGACCGGGACCGCTTTGGCCGTGCTGGGGCATAGGGTGACGATTATAGATACGGATTCGCGCAAAGTGAAGGCGATCAATGCCGGCGCCAGTCCGATCTATGAGCCCGGTCTGGCGGCGCTGATCTCGCGTATGGTGAACGCCGGCAGGCTGTCGGCTTCGCAGACGTTTGACGCCGTGCACGAGGCCGACGTTGTGTTTATCGCCGTAGGCACGCCTGCGGGCGAAGACGGGACGGCGGATTTGACCTACATCCGGGCGGCGGCACGGAGCGTCGGGGAGCATCTGGACGCCGCGAAATTTACGGTGATCGCGGGCAAATCGACGGTCCCGGCCGGCACGGCGGATCTGGTCGCTTCGATCATCGAAGAAGCGTCCGGTTTGGAAAACAACCGGCATTTTGCGGTTGTCAGCAATCCCGAGTTTTTACGGGAAGGCTATGCGCTTGAGGATGTGTTTTTTCCCGACCGAATCGTGGTCGGCGCCGCTTCGCACAGGGCGAAAAAGGTCATGAAATCGCTGTACGCGCCTTTGCTGGAACGGAGCTTCGAAGCGGAGCTGAAGGGGCTGGACGCAGTTGCGGATCGAGCCGGTGCGCCCGTTCCGGTCTATTTTGAAACCGATACAAAAAGCGCGGAGCTGATTAAATACGTATCAAACGCTTTTTTGGCCGTGAAGATCAGCTATATTAACGAAGTCGCCAGGCTGTGCGATACGTTGGGCGCGAACGTGCTGGATGTCGCCCACGGCATGGGGCTGGATTCGCGCATCGGACATAAATTTCTGCAAGCTTCCAGCGGCTGGAGCGGGAGCTGCTTTCCGAAAGATACGGCGGAAATTGTAGCCGCCGGCCGCAAGCTCGGCAGCGAGATGTCGATCATCAGGGCGGCTATAGACGCCAATACCGCCATGCACGACTACTGCATGGATAAAATCCGCAAACATGTCGGCTCCCTGGAAGGCAAAAATATCGGCATTCTGGGCTTGACCTTTAAGCCCAACACGGACGATGCGCGCCATACGCAAGCCGCATACATGATCGGCAAGCTGGCGGATCAGGGGGCGAACGTGGCGGTTCATGACCCGCAGGGAATGAAGATGTTCCGGGAAATGAACGCTCATCTGCCTGTCCGCTACTGCGGGCGGCCGGAAGAAACGGCGACAGACGCGGATGCGCTGGTGCTGCTGACGCACTGGGATGCGTACATGGCGCTGGATTGGCAGCAGATATACGGAACCATGAAGGGCACCCGGTACATTTTGGATACGCGAAACTTTTGGCGGGGTCTGAAGCTGGAGGGCAGGGGATTCGCATATGAGGGGCTGGGCACTTCAACGGATCGAAGAGGGGAAAGCGTATGGGAAGAATAAAGCCTGTATCCTATATACAACCGATGAGCAAAGGGCGATCTTCTCCGCAGCTCATTCGCTTTAACGATCAGTGCGAATACGTGGTCAAGTTCAAAAATAACCCGCAGGGCAATTGGGTAGTGGCTTACGAGTACCTTGTGAACAGTCTTGCTACACTCCTGCACTTGCCCGTTCCCGAATTCAAAATCGTGCGAATCCGCTCGAAATTTATTAAAGAATACAAGGAATTGAAGGGAAAAGAGTTCAAATCGGGCAACCAATTCGCCAGCAAATATATGAAAGATACGGTCTTATTCAGCGATTTGCCGAAGCTTTTGTCCAAAGATCAGGTCGTCAACCGGGATCAGGCGGCAGGCATGATCGTATTCGACCATTGGGTCAGCAATTCCGACCGCAACATAAAAAACTTGCTGTTTAAGCCGGAGGCGGGCCGTAAGGATAAATACACGTTTTGGATGATCGACCAAGCGAACTGCTTTAACATTACGACGACCAATCCGGAAAGGAAGTTTTTGCCTTTGAAAGTAAGAAATAAGGAAGTGTACCGGTGGTGCAATACGCTGGTGGATCACAAGAAGCAGCTGACCTCTTTCAGAGACCGGATTTTGGACATCAAAAACGAAAAAATTCACGAGCTTATTTATGCGATGCCTGAAGATTGGGATTTATCGGACAGGAAAAAGGAAGAGTTGTACAACCACATCAAATATGCCAAAAAAGCTTTGCCCAAAATCGTCGATAAGTATATCAAACGCTTTTTTTAGCGGAAACAGCGCCTTGAAGCCAAATATCCGGCATGCATCCTTTGCGGAGGAATGTGCACGCCGGATATTTGTCATTTGATGCCGGCAAGCGCCAATATGCGCTTTACGTCTTTAAGGCCGACCGTAATATCCGCCTTATGCTCGTGGGGATCGACGAACTCGGGCGGACGCTCTCCTTTTCCGATTACATAATAATGCCGGTGCTTCATCAAGCTGCTCAAAATCGGGTAGCAGTTGTGCACAAGGGTTGGAGCGAAAAATTCGATAACCTTCGTCCCCGGCTGGCTGAACAATATGTTCGTTAGTCCTGCGCCGTGCGGAGCGGCGATGACTTTGGCGGCAGCGAAAACTTCAATCTGCCTGGCAACAGGCAAATCCTCCAGTATCATTTTCTCGAATCCGAATCGCTCCAAATATCCGAAAATTTCATCCTCGTTAAGCAAATGGCGTCTGCCGGCCTTGGAGCGGCTTATAAAAATTTTTTCCGGCCCCTCGCCCGCCTGCAATTTGGTCTCGTCCATCAGCTCTTGCCGCAAATAGTCGCAAACCCATCTGGGCCGGATGCCGTTCGAAAAATGCGGGATAACGAGCTTCTTCGCCCGGAGGTGGAACTGATCGTGGCTTTCGATCACTTGCTCTTGCGGGATGCCGAGCATCGCTAATGTTTCATACTGGAAAGGCGCCAGCTTGTTTCCGTTGATGACGTATTTATCGGGTTTGATTCCGCATAAATCCAGCATGTGCAGGCGGGGCAGCACATCCAGCATCCAGTGATAGTACACTCCGCTGTCCGCGATGCTCAGCAGGGCTACCGTCTCCGAAGTTTTCTCCAGCGGGGGCAGGCGCTCCAACTGGAAGATGGAATGCTCCTGCGGCAGCTTTTGCTTTTCGCGGGAATGCTTCCACACCAATTTGCCGTCCGGAGTCAAAATATCCGGCTTGGCGCCGCAGATGCGCCCTTTGGGGATCATATCGACGATGCCGTTTCGCTGTTTGAACAGCGTGTCGGACGAGGAAAAACGAACTGTCCAGAAGACGGGGTCCTCCAGGCCGACAGGCTCCGTAAGTTCAACGGGATCGTTGAAATGCAGTTTTTTGATCAGTTCGCGCTTTTTGAGCTGAGCTGCGGCAATCCAGTCGGCGACAACTTCGTAATAGCCGTCGGGGACTTTCGTTTTTCCTCCCATGCGCGTGTCCTCCTAAATCCTTGGGATGTCGGCTTTTTGCAAAATCTGTTTTAAAGCTTCCAGATCGACCGTGATATCTTCATATAGCGCTTTTGTATAGCGGTGCTCCCGGGGCGGACGTTTGCCGGTACCGATCAAATAATAGTAATCGAGCTTCATATGGCTGCTGAGGCCGAGGTAATAGTCCCTGACATAGTTGGGGGAAAAGATTTCAATCAGCTTCGTGCCCGGATTGGCGAACACCAGATTGGCCAGGGAAGCGCCGTGCGGGGAAACGATTGCGCGCGCCGACTGAAAGGCGCGAATTTGTTCCGCAAACGGCATCGATTCCGGATGGATGCGGCGAAACCCGTATTTGTCAAGGAGCTTGACGACTTCTTTCTCATTCCGAACCCTGCGTCCGCCGGCATGGGCGCGGCTTACATAAATGCGTTCGTATTTGGGCGAAGGCGGCTTCTTGTTGCAGGGGGACAGCTGCTCTCTGAGAAAGCGGCTTGCCCATTGCGGATACACATGCTGGTAAGGCTTCCATCTGCTGAACTTTTCGGCGACAACGAGCCGCTTGGCTTTGATATGAAAATCTTTGCCGGCAACGATTACTTTGCTTTCGGGAATACCCAGGGCGGACAGCATTTCCTTGTAGGGGAACCGGCCCGGCGGGCTGATTACGTATTTATCGATGTGCAGTTTGCATTTACGTATCAAAGCGATGCGGGGCAGGACGTCGAACATCCAGTGAAAATAGTTTTCCGGGTAGCGGAAGGACAGCACGGCGACTGTCTTATTCGTATAGCGGGGAGGCGGAAGCGATGTTTTGCCGTCAAGTATATCTTTGAACGAAACATGCTTGATCATTTTGTTCTCGGGAGTCAGAACGACTCCCCGGTCCCCGTACAGTCTGCCGTTTTCGATGACGGCAACGGAAAGAGCGGGAAAGAGCGTATTCGCTTTCCAGATCGCTGCGCACCTTCGAAAGTACCAATGCAGTTTTTTTTCAACCGTCTTCGGCTGCGGGAACGGTACGGATTGATGAAAGTGAAAGGTGTGCAGTTGACTGCGCTGTCCGGCCCGGCCGTGAAGTTTGAACCAGTCGTGGAGCGAGATATGGTTGTTTTCCTTGGGAATGGCGAGATCGGGTGGCATATCTTTCAAACGTATCTACCCCGTTTATCGATCAGTTTTTTCATCTGTTCCTTCGTAGCCGCCTTCTGATACTGTTTCAGCAGCTCGATGTTCGCGTCATGGTTCGGATTCCCTTTTGTCCCTACATAAGGATGCCAGAGGTGGTACACGTCTTTGTCAAGCCTTTTATGTTTGCCGCATATGGCGTCCATCGATAAGCCGAAAGCAGTGTCTTCCGCGCCCCAGCCGATGAATCTTTGGTCGAATCCGCCGACCTTTTTGAAAGCTTCCCGGTACATAATGTTCATTTTTCCGGTCCAGCGCGAAAAGTCCTTGAACCGGTAATCCTTGATTTTCTCGTTTAAAGGCCAGTCGGCTTTGCTATCGTAAATTTTTTTGGAGTTAGACTCCGAGATGTTCAGCACATTGCGGAAGGGGACGACCCAGCCGTATTTTGGCAGCAGCTTGATCGATTTGGTAACGATCTTCGGATCGAAAATCGTATCGTTATCGACTATGACAATCACATTTCTTGTAGATTTTTTGAACGCCCTGTTTATGGCTTTGGATCGGTTGAAGAGCTCGCCGTTGTCTTTGCCGACGACGATTTCCGCCCCTGGCAGCGCATTTTTGTAAAATTTTTTCGACCATTTGAATGCAGCGTCTCTTGGGCCTTTGTCCGACTTGTAGGGGATAAGCACAGACACGTCTTCAAACATAGGATAACCTCCTTTAGATGACTGCTATTTACAGGTTATGCGAATGTTCCTGTGCGGGTTGGGGCGAATAGACCAGTCCAATCACATAGATTTTTGGCGGAAGCGGATGAAATTGGATGGCTGAAGGGGGATACGCCCAACACGGGCGCAGACAGGGATAAATATACTGGAGAAAGAGGCTGGAAAGGACGGTGGGCGCGCCTGAATATTTTGTTCAAGGGGTTCTTCTATACCGGGAGCGGGTATGCCGAAGGCAACCGGGCTTTGCTGCGTATTTTGCATGGGTGCGGCTATCGCGTGCGGATTGCGCCGAGGGACAAGGAGTCCGAGAGGACGATCGCCCTGACGCCGGAAGAAATCGGCTACCTTTCTTCATTCGAACGGACGAAGCTGTCGTCCAACGATATTTTTCTGTTCCGCGGTTCCGGCGGTGCGCTTCATACGAATCCCGATTTTCGCGTAAATATCGCGCATACGACGTTCGAGACCGACAGGCTGCCTGCGGCATGGGTTCCGGTTTTAAACCGGTTTAACGAGGTTTGGGTGCAGTGCAGGTTCAATCTGGAGACGTTCGGCGCTTCCGGAGTGAAGGTTCCCATGCGGTTTATTCCATATTTTTTCAACGATTCCGCGTACGACCCGCAGGGGCCGAAGCTGGCGCTGCCTTTGTCCCGGTCGTACACCTTTTTGTCGGTGTTCGATTTGATCGAGCGCAAAGGATACGATGTGCTGCTGCGCGGTTATTTGAACGAATTTTCGGCGGCGGACGACGTCGCTCTGGTCATCAAGGTCAGAAACCGCGAAGGCACGGAGAAGCTGAAAAGCATCATACGCGCCCACCCCAAACCGGCGAAGGAACGCCCGGCCGTCCATATCATCGACAGGATGCTGCCGACGCCGGAACTGCACAGCCTGTACCGGGCTTGCAGCGCCTTCGTGCTGCCGACGCGCGGAGAAGGCTGGGGGAGGCCGTTTTTCGAAGCGATGCTGATGGAAATGCCTGTTATCGGCACGAATTGGAGCGGGCAGACGGAATATATGAACGAGGGGAACTCTTATCCGGTTCGTGTCAAGAAATTGGTGCCGGTGCGCTTGACCGATCATCCCGATCCCGCCAAGTACAGCGGGCATTATTGGGCGGAGCCGTCGACGAAAGATTTGCAGCGGAGAATGAGGCATGTGTTCGAGCATCGGCATGAAGCCAAAGCGCTCGGCCAAAAAGCCCGCCGCGAGCTTTTGAGCAAGTACAGCCTCCGGGAAGTAGCCGGGCAGGTAGCCAGGGAAATCGGCAAATTCGCGCAGTAAACCGGGAACTGCTTGCTCCTCGTGCGCCTGTGACGGATCGGCAATAAGGATGGTGTCCTGGTATGAACATTTTGCTGGAGGGAATCTTCTATAACGGACACGGCTTTGCGGAAGGAAACCGCATCTTGCTGCGGATTCTCGACCGGGCCGGTTTCCGGGTGCGGATTGCCGCCAGAGATTCCCATGAGAAGCACCTCGTCCTCGATCAAAAAGAGATGGAGTACATCTCTTCGTTTGAAACGAACACATTGACTTCCAACGACGTGTACATTTGCAATTTCGTAGGATCGGCCGTCCGCTACCATTCCGAGTTCCGCGTGAACATCGCCCGCACGACGTTTGAGACGGACCGGATTCCGGCCCAATGGGTGCCGGAGCTGAACAAATTCGCGGAGGTGTGGGTGCAGAGCACGTTCAACGTCCGCACCTTCGCCGAATCCGGCGTCAAGGTGCCGCTCAGGCTGATCCCGAACTTTTTCGACATCGGGCAGTATGATCCGAAAGTGCCGAAGCTGTCCCTTCCTTTGGCAAAATCTTATTTGTTCCTGGCCGTCTTTGACCTGCAGCACCGCAAGGGCTACGACCTGCTGCTGCGCGCCTTTCTCAATGAGTTCTCGTCTGACGACGATACGGCGCTGGTCCTGAAAATACGCAGCGGCGACGGCGTGTACAAATTGGAGAAGGTCATGAAGGAGCACCCCAAGCCGGTAAAACAGCGTCCGGCCGTATATATCATCGACCAGATGCTGTCAACACAGGAACTGCTCGGGTTGTACCGGGCGTGCGACGCTTTCGTGCTGCCCACGCGGGGCGAAGGCTGGGGCAGGCCGTTTTTCGAAGCGATGCTGATGGAAATGCCGGTGATCGGGACGAATTGGAGCGGGCAGACGGATTTTATGGACCACAGCAATTCGTACCTGATCCGGGTCGATCGTCTGCAGCGCATACAGGGCAACGAGTTCCGGCTGTTCAACGGCCATCGCTGGGCGGAGCCTTCCGTCGCCGATTTGCAAGCCAAAATGAGACATGTATTCGAGCACCGGCAGGAGGCCAAAGCGGTGGGCTGCAAAGCCCGCGAACATCTGCTGCGAAGCTACGATATGGACCGGATCGCGAAGAAAGTGGCGGAAGAGATTCGGAAGTACCAGTGAACGGATTTGAAGGAAGGTGGACGTAAGTGAACATCTTGCTGGACGGGAAATTTTACAACGGGCACGGGTTGGCCGAAGGAAACCGCATGCTGCTGCGTATTCTTGACAAGGCCGGGTACCGCATTCGCATACTCGCCAGAGACAGCGCCGAGAAGCACAAAGTGCTGGCTGCGGAGGAGGTAGGCTACATCTCCGCTTTTGAGAATACGAAACTGACTTCGAACGACATTTATATATATAACTGGGTCGGCTCGAGTGTGCGCTACAATCCCGACTTCCGCGTCAACATCGCCCGCACGACGTTTGAAGCCGACCGCATCCCGCATGTTTGGACTGCGGAGCTCAACAAATTCAACGAAGTGTGGGTACAGAGCTCCTTCAACAAGCGCACCTTCGCTTCTTCCGGCGTCACGGTTCCGCTGCGCCAGATCCCCAACTTTTTCGACATGAACCGGTTTTCGCCCAAAGGCCCCCGGCTGGCCGGCGTTTTGCCGAAAACCTATTTATTTTTATCCGTATTCGATTTGAAAAAGCGCAAAGGCTACGACGTGCTGCTGCAGGCGTACCTGAACGAATTTTCCAGAGGGGAGCGCGTGGCGCTTGTCTTAAAAATTCGGGACGGCAGCAAAAGCGGAGCGATTGAACAGATCATCGCCCGCCATCCGAAACATCAGCGGCTGCGCCCTCCCGTTTACATCATCGATCAAATGCTGGGGACGGAGGAAATGCTCGCCTTGTACCGCAGCTGCAGCGCCTTTGTGCTGCCTACGCGGGGCGAGGGCTGGGGCAGACCGTTCTTTGAGGCGATGTTGATGGAGATGCCCGCGATCGGCACGAACTGGAGCGGTCATACCGAGTTTATGAACGCGGATAATTCCTTCCTCGTTCGCGTGAAGCGGATGGCCCGCATCGTGAACGAAGACGTCAACTTCAACGGGCACAGCTGGGCGGAACCGTCAGTGAAGGATCTGCAAAACAAAATGAGGCACGTGTTCGAGCATCAGGAGGAAGCCAAAGCTGTCGGGAAAAAGGCGCGCAAAGACCTGCTGGCCAAATACGGCATGCGCGGGGTCGCGAAAAAAGTCGTAAAGGAGATCGAGAAATACCGCTCGATGCCGGCCGTGAAGGCGGGAGGCGGATGAGCGCCAACATTTTGCTCGACGGCATTTTCTACAACGGGCATGGGCTTGCCGAAGGAAACCGGATGCTGCTGCGCATTTTGGACAGGGCGGGATTTCGCGTGAAAATTGCCGCTCGGGACCAAAGCGAGAAATATTCGGTTCTGCCTGCGAAAGACATCGGGTATATCGCTTCCTTCGAGACGACCCGGCTGCCGACGAACGACGTGTATTTGTACAACTGGGTGGGCTCGCATCTTCGGTTCAGACCCGATTATCGCATAAATATCGCCCGCACGACGTTCGAGACCGACCGCATTCCGCAAAAATGGGTGCCTGAACTGAACAAGTTTGATGAGGTTTGGGTGCAAAGCACGTTCAATCAAAAAACGTTCGCCTCCTCCGGGGTGAAGGCTCCGCTGCGGCTGATTCCGAATTTTTTCGATTTCAGCCAATTTTCCCCCGAAGGCGCCCCGCTGCCGCTTGCCGTACCGGAAAGCTTCAAATTTTTGTCTGTGTTCGATCTGAAGAAGCGCAAGGGCTACGATATTTTGTTAAACGCTTTTTTGAACGAATTCAGCGTACGGGACAATATCGCGCTGGTCATCAAGCTGCGGGAGACCGCACAGGCGGATGTCGTCGCCCGGTTCGTCGACGCCCACCCCAAACCGAAGCGCGAGCGGCCGTGCGTCTATGTCATCGACCATATGCTCGTTCCCGAGGAGATGGCCGCCTTGTACCGGATGTGCGACGCCTTCGTCCTGCCGACAAGGGGCGAGGGCTGGGGCAGGCCGTTCTTCGAAGCGATGCTGATGGAACTGCCGGTGATCGGAACTAATTGGAGCGGGCATACCGATTTTATGCATGCAAACAACGCTTATTTGGTTGATATCAAGGGGCTGACCCGCATCGCGAATAACGAAAATCCTTTGTTTAACGGGCACTGTTGGGCGGAACCGTCGCTCAAGGATTTGCAAAAGAAAATGCGGCTTGTTGCAGGCCGCCGGGCCGAAGCCAAGGAAATGGCCAAAGCGGCAAGGAAGGAGCTGCTGCAAACGTACGATGCGAAAGAAACGGCCCGCAAAGTCGTTCAGGCTATCGTAAGGTGCGCCGAGCAGCCGAAACGAGCACACCCATAAGGAGATGGTCATGCATATGACGAGCCCCGGACCTTTTTATACGATCGCTGTCTTTGGCCTCGGTTACGTCGGGTGCGTATCGGCGGCCTGTCTGGCCGGGATGGGCAACCGCGTCATCGGCGTAGACGTGAACCGCCATAAGGTCGAGCTGGTCGGTTCGGGCAAGCCGACGATCGTCGAAACCGGCATCGCCGCCCTGGTGGAGGAGCAGCACCGCGCAGGCAGGCTGACGGCTACAAGCGACATCCAAAGCGCGGTCCGGCAGGCCGATATTTGCCTCGTCTGCGTCGGCACGCCTTCCGACAAATACGGCTACCCGGATCTTTCCTACATTTGGCATGTAGCTGAGCAAATCAGCGATGCGATCCGGGCCCGGGAAGGGTTTCAAACGATCGTGATCCGCTCCACCGTGCCTCCCGGAACGTGCCGGGACATCGAACAGATCATCGCGCGGTCGGGCAAGCGGATCGATGCCGATTTTGCCGTCGTCAGTAATCCGGAATTTTTGCGCGAAGGGACCAGCATCGACGATTATTTTCACCCGCCGTATACGCTGATCGGCACGAAACACGAACGGGCGCTGCAGATGTTGCGGCATATTTACGCTCCTATACAGGCGGAAGTACTGGAAACCGACCGCGAAGTCGCGGAGATGATCAAATACGTCAACAACTCGTTTCACGCGTTGAAAGTCGTTTTTGCCGGGGAGGTCGGCGCGCTCTGTCAATCGATGGGGGTAGATCCGCACAAGCTGATGAACCTGTTCTGCCAGGACCGCCAACTGAACATTTCACCGGCGTATTTGAAGCCGGGCTTTGCCTACGGGGGCTCCTGCCTGCCAAAGGATCTCAAGGCGCTCAACGCGATGGCCCGGGCGAGGAACGTGGAGCTGGCGGTGCTGTCCGCGGTCGAACGCAGCAATTCGCTGCTGATTGAGCGGGCTCTGGAGATGATTTTGGCGGAGGGCAAGGTCCGCATCGGCGTGCTCGGTCTGGCTTTCAAGCCGGGAACCGACGATTTGCGGGAAAGTCCGGTCGTCAAGCTGCTGGAACGGTTAATCGGCAAAGGCTATGAGATCAAAATATACGATGACAATGTGCTCGCTTCCCAACTGATCGGCGCGAACAAGCAGTATATGGAAGCTACCGTGCCCCATCTGGCGGCTCTGCTGGCTTCCGATCTGAACAGCGTCGGCGAGTTCGCCGACCTTATCGTCGTCACGCAAAAAAGCAAGGAGTATGCCGCTTTCGCTGCGGGATTTTTGCGCACAAAGCCGGTCATCGATCTGGTGCGCCTTACCGACGAACTGCCTGAGGACGGCCACTATAAAGGGCTCCTCTGGTAACTGGTCATTCGCCAATTTCCAGCCAAGCTGGGTTAACGCGGATGAATCTGCAAATAGGTATTCATAGTATGGAAGCAGACGAATGCAATCAGGTGGTCATACGAGAAAGGAGTCGGGAACGGCATGAAGAAACCGTCAGCCCTCCGCATAACTACGAAAGCTCTGAAGTCTTCCCGGAAACTGCCGGCAGCAGGCGGACAAAAGCTTAAGCCCGCAAAGCGCAAGGTCAATGCCGGCATAGGGAAAAAGCGGCCTGCCCGCTCCGGGCAAGCGGCGGGCGCTGCAAAAAGGGGGAAGCATCGGCGTTCTGCCGCAGCAGGCCTTGCGCTTCGCAAGCCGGGAACCCGCATCAGGAACAGGGAAGCTTTGATCCCGCTCCTCCCGCCGCCGGAGGCGGAAGGAGCGCACGCCGAATCCGTTCCGGATCCGCCGGACCTGCAGGCCGGGGTGAATTTGATCGGCTTTATCCGCACGGAGATCGGTGTGGGGGAAGCGTGCCGTTCTATGGCCGAGACGTTGGAAATCGCAGGAGTGCCTTTCGGAATTATGAATTATAAGGATCCGGGAGCCGGGGCGGCAAGAAATAAAGATACGCGCTGGATTCATAAGGAGAGGGAAGATACTCCGTACAGGATCAACCTTTTCCATATGAATGCGGACAGCTTGAAGCAGGCTTATGATCGCCCGATTCGCCCGTTAAACCGCGACGTGTTCCGCAACCGGTTCAACATCGGCTATTGGGCATGGGAACTGCCGGAATTCCCCGACAAATGGCTCGACAGCTTCAAGCTGGTCGACGAGGTATGGGTGCCGTCCCGATTCGTCGAAGATGCCCTGCAGCCAAAATCTCCGGTGCCTGTCGTTAAAATTCCTCATGCTGTGTTCGTGAAGCATGCGGACGCTTACGACCGGAGTTTCTTCGGGCTGCCGGAGAAACCGTTTCTGTTCTTGACGATGTACGACACCCACAGCACGAAGGAGCGGAAAAATCCGCTGGCTGTCATCCGAGCATTCAAGAAGGCGTTCCCGGAAGGCAGCTCGAACGCCGCTCTGGTAATCAAAATCAACAATTCCAAAACGAATCCGGAAGATGTTCAGGCGATCAGGCAGCAGGCCGAAGGCTATTCCAACATCCATATCATCGACCGTATTTTGAGCCGCGATCAAGTGAACGCATTGCTCCAATCCGCGGATTGCCTGGTTTCTCTTCACCGTTCCGAAGGGTTCGGACTTGTGCTGGCCGAAGCGATGTATTTGGGCAAACCCGTCATCGGCACCAACTGGTCGGGAAATACCGATTTTATGAACAAGGATAATTCGTGTCCGGTAAATTACAAACTGGTTCAGGTTGGACAGGATGCGGGCCCGTATCAAGCGGATCAGCTTTGGGCGGAGCCGGATATCGAGCATGCCGCGTATTACATGCGCAAACTGGCCGCATATCCGTCCTGGGGCAAGTCGCTTGGCGTCAGCGCTATGCAGACGATCCGCGAGGAATACTCGCCGGAGGCGGTCGGGCGGCAAGTTATGCAAAGGCTGACCGATCTCGAATTGTTATAAAATTTAGATCGTACGGGAGGAAGCGGACATGGAGCAGCGGTCAAAGCGAGCAGGGGGCAAGCCGAACGCGGCATCCCGCCATGTGGCTGCGCCTGCGCCTGCTTCCGATAACGCATTTCCGAAAGTATCCGTCATCATACCGGCGATGAACGAGCAAAAAACGATCGCCGCCGTCATCGCCCAGGCACAGCGGGTCCATCCTGCGACAGAGGTCATTGTCATCGTAAACGGCTCTGCGGACGAGACCGAACAAATCGCCCGCAGCACGGGCGCAAAGGTATTCGTATTCGGCGAGCCGTTAGGCCATGACGTGGGGCGCGGGATTGGCGCGATGCACGCGCAAGGAGAAGTTTTGCTGTTTATTGATTCCGATATGGTCATACCTTTCGCAGAGCTGGAACCGTTTGTCAGCGCCGTGGAAAGAGGCGTCGATGTGGCGTTGAACAAGTACTCGGGGCCTACGCTTACGAAGCGGGTTCACCCTGTCGTGTTGGCTAAGCACACCTTGAATCTTGCGCTGTCCCGCCCGGATCTTCGGGGAGCTTCGATGACGGCGGTTCCCCATGCGATCAGCAGAAGAGCTCTGGAGCTGATTGGAGTCAGGAGCCTGGCGGTGCCTCCGCTGGCCCAGACGATTGCGGCCCGCAGAGGACTTACCCTGCAGACGGTGCATAAAGTCGATGTCGGCCGTCTGAATCCTAAGAAAAGGAAGTCGTTCCGGGTAGATCCGCTGCAGGATCTTATCGTAGGAGATCACCTGGAAGCTATCGAATGGCTGCTCGCGGAGGCTGGGGAGCGGGGCCAACAGACGGATTTGTCCCGGGATCGATCTTTTGTGGGGTGAAACTATGAAGCGCACAGCCGACGGCCGGCCATCAGGCAAAAAACAGCCGGTCAAACAGGAAGCCGGCAGCAGCAAGCGGCGGGTCATCCGCCCGTCTTCACCGGCATTCCTGCAAAAGTTCCAGCGGTCCGGGAGCAGATATGCCACCGATCATCCGCTGCCGAAAGGCGCGCCGCCAAACGCATTTATCAATTCGCTCTGGTACTCGTGCTACATTCACGAAGGAGAACAAATACTGGCTCCGCAATATGCCCCATGCATGAAGGCGTTCCTCAAAGGGTACTGTCTGGGCGCGGGCATGAAGAAGCCGGACTGGGTGCTCATGCCGACCTTGAAAAGCGTCGCAGCAGTCATTACGGTGCGCAATGAAGGAGCGACGGTATCGAAAGTGCTTGCGGAGCTGAGCCGGCTGCCGCTGAAAGAAATCATTGCCGTCGTCAACGGATCGGCGGACAACAGCTTTTCCGAAGCCAGAAAATGCCCGTCCGCCACGATCGTCCATATCCCGGAAGCGTTGGGGTATGACGTAGGCCGCTCGATCGGGGCTAAGCTGTCGACCGCGGATATGGTGATGTTCCTTGACGGCGATATCCCCATTCAGGCGGAACGGCTGATACCGTTCATTCTCGCTGTAGAGCGGGGAGCCGATGTGGCGCTTAACGACGTGACTCCGTTCATCGGTTCTTTCGCGGGCAGGGATAGCGTGACGATGATGAAAGAGTTTTTGAACATCGTCCAGGACAGGCGCGATTTGAACGCGAACTCGATGACGGCGGTTCCTCACATGCTCTCGCGCAAAGCGATCGAACGCATCGGGACGGGCAACCTGGCCGTTCCGCCCAAAGCCCAGTCGCTCGCCATCCGGCACGGTCTCTCCGTTTGCGCTCCCGCGAGCGTCGATGTCTTTAAAGCGAATAAAGCGACCGGGTTCAACAAAGGGGCGGCGAATCCGGTTTCCAAGCTGATTCTCGGCGATCATCTGGAGGCTTTGCACATGTTAATGGAGAAAAACGGCAGCCGGCTCCGCTACGAGGACGATATCAGGCAGCGGTCCGCATTTGCGGAGGGAACGACATGAGCATGACGAGCATTATCATCCCCACCTACAATGCCCAAAAACTGCTTGGGGACTGCATCGCTTCCATCCGACAGCATACGGATACCCCCTACGAAATTATCGTAGTCGATAACGGATCGACAGACGGAACGATTCCGTTCTTGCTCAAGGAAGCCGTTCCTTTCATCTCGTTCCATGAAAATAAAGGCTTCCCGATTGCCTGCAATGCAGGACTTAGGCTTGCGAAGGGCAGCGAGCTGCTGCTGCTCAACAATGACGTGCTGCTGACTCCGGGCTGGCTCCGCAATATGCTGGATTGTCTGTACCATCGGGAGGATGTGGGGCTCGTCGGGCCGATGACCAATTATGCCAGCGGCCGGCAGATGATGGGCGATTCGTACACAACTTTGGAAGAAATGACGCAGACATACAACGTCGGCAAAAAAGGAACGTATACGGAGGTCATGCGGCTGATCGGCTTCTGCCTTTTGTTCCGGCGCTCGGTGTCGGACGCAGTCGGTCAGCTCGATGAGCGGTTCAGTCCGGGCCATTACGAGGACGACGACTTTTGTTACCGCGCGAGGCAGGCAGGCTACCGGCTAATGATCGCGGAGGATACGTTCGTGTTTCATTACGGCAGCGCCAGCTTCAATAAAAAAGGCAAGGAGCGGTTTCAAAAGATCGTGGACCGTTCGAGGCAGCTTTTTTTGGAAAAATGGGGAGTCGATCCGGCCGCTTTCATATGATGGAAAGGATGCAAGGCCGATGCCATTTTCACGAGGAGGATTGCGCATGAGTACGACCAGGATAGCGGGAGCCGAAGGAACGAACGCGCCATGAAACGGATTGCGCTGCTGGGCGCTAACGGACAATTGGGAACCGACATCAGCCGCGTATTTGCCGGCAATCCGGCGTACGAAATCGTCCCGGTCACCCGCAAGGAGTTGAATCTGGAAAACACGGAAACGATTATCCCGTATCTGGAAAAGCTGGAGCCCCTCGATGCCGTGATCAACTGCACGGCTTTTACCAACACGGAAGCATGCCAAAAGGACCCGCTGAAGGCGCTGGTCGTCAATTCGATCGCGCTGCACCGGATTGCCGTGTTTTGCAAACAGGCGGATGCCGCCTTGTTCCACTTTAGCACGGATTACGTCTTTGACGGCATGAAGGAAACGCCTTATGCGGAAGACGACGCGACGTATCCGCTCAATGTGTACGGCAGCACGAAGGCGGCGGGGGAAAAAGTGGTTGCCGCTTATATGGACCGCTATTTTATTTTTCGCGTGTCCTCCTTGTTCGGCGCTGCGGGTTCGAGCGGTAAGGGCGGCAATTTTGTCGAAACGATGATCCGTCAAGTCCGGCAGGGCAAGCCGGTTTCCGTCGTTGATGATATCATCATGTCGCCGACGCATACGATGGACGTGGCCAAGGCGGTCTACGCGTTTTTCGAGCGCGATGTGAGCGAATACGGCATTTATCACTGCTCCTCGGAAGGGGCTTGCAGCTGGTATGAGTTTGCCGTCACTGCGTTCGGCTTGTATGGCATCGATTTTGAAGCGAAGCCGATTCCGTCCGGCCTCTACGAAAGCACATGCAAAAGGCCCGCCTACAGTGTGCTGGATTCCGCGAAACTGGGCCGTTACTACCGGATGCCGCACTGGAAAAGCGCGCTGGAGCAGTATTTGCTGCTGAAAGGGCATGTGGCGGAAAGCGGCGGACAGCCATGAAGACCGCAAAAGCGCGGCCGGGCGGCGGTGCACAGCCGAAGGCCGCTGCGACCGGCCCGGATAGCGGCTGGGAAGCCGGGAACCGGGCCGGTTACCGGCAGGGCTGGGAGCACGGATTCCATATGGGCCGCTGCCAGCGGATCATCCGGGATTTTCCCCGGGAAGAGGGCATTCTTTGGGATTTGAAGATTATGTATGTCAAAGCCTCCGGCCCCCCTTATGCCTCGATGGACGAAGGCATTGCGGACGGCCTGCGCAAGCTGGTGCGCGAGACGATCGCCGTAGGCCCTCGCGACAACGTCGTTTCCATCGCCAAGGCGACCGGGCCCGATCTCGTCCTTGTGCTGGACACCGCCGGCAAATCGCTGGCGATCGACAAGGTGAAGGCTATCCGCTCGGCGGGGATACGGACGGCGGTATGGCTGCCGGACGATCCTTACCATACGGATCTGACGATGCTGCTCGCGCCTCATTACGACTACGTTTTCACGCTGGAGAGCAGCTGTGTCGACGTATACCGGTCGCTTGGATGCAAGCATGTGCATGATTTGCCGTTCGGCATTAACCCGGACGCGGTCAATCCGGCCTTTGTGCCCGCCTCGTACCGCAAAGACATTTGCTTCATCGGCTCCGCTTTCTGGAACCGGGTCGCGTTCATGGACGAAATGGCGGGTTACCTCGCCAATAAAAATGTTTGGATCAACGGACTTTGGTGGAACCGGATGAAATCCTACCGCAAGCTCGCCTCCAAAATCCACAACGTCTGGCTCACTCCGGAGGAAACCGCGAAATATTACGCGGCTTCGAAAATCGTCATCAACCTGCACCGCTCGATCGACGACTCTCACAACTGCAACAGCAGGGGCATTCCCGCCTATTCGCCCAATCCCCGGGTGATGAGCATTGCGGCATGCGGCACGCTGCAGCTTACGGATATGCGCCGAGAGCTGGCAAGCTTGTATACGCCGGGCCAAGAGCTGGATACTTTCGATTCTCCCGGCGGGCTGATCGAGAAGATTGAATACTATTTGAGCCATGAAGAGGAGCGGCAGCGCATCGCGCTAAACGGATTGTCCCGAACGCTGCGGGAGCACACGTACCGGAGGCGGCTGCAGCAGCTTTTAACGATAACGAACGGGGACTCCGCGAAATGAGGAAGGTGAGGAATGCGATGAAAACGAAACAAACTGACAGGCCCAAGCGGAAAAAGCCGCTGGCCCAGGCGGGGAAGACGGCCGCGGCCGGGACCATCGCCAAGGAGGGCAACCCGCGCGGGCGCGGTTCGAACCGGCAGGGGCCGAGCGGGCACAGCCGCGTCCATGGAACTTACCGGCAAGGCTTCGACCACGGATACGACAGGGGGTATGCCGAAGGATTCGGCAAAGGCTTTAAGGCGGGCCAGGACTTTGCCGATCCGGCTCCGCCCGCGCCGGGAGATGCACTGGGGGGTGCACTGGGAGATGCATCGGGGGATGCGCCTGTGAATGCACCCGGGATTGAACCTGCCTTTTAGCGCAAGTCCCACTTCATGAGCAGTCCCGCATGCGTCAGGCCGCCGCCAAAGCCGTACAGCAGCAGCGTATCGCCGGCTTTCACCTTGCCTTCCTTGACGCCGAGATCGAGTGCCAGCGGAATGGAAGCCGCGGAAGTGTTGCCGTAGTATACGAGGCTGTACAGCGCTTTTTCGAACGGAATGCCGCTCTTGTCGCAGATCGACTCGATAATGCGGAGATTGGCGCTGTGCGGGACGAACCAATCGATGTCTTCCAAGCCGAGCCCGCTTTTCTCAAGCAGGGCGGCGATGCCTTGCGGCACCGTGGTCACGGCGAATTTGTACACCTCGCGCCCGTTCTGCACGAGCTTGCCGTCGCCGGCAAGCCGGATGCCGTGCAGCTCGGAGGCCAGCCCCGTGCGGTACACATGCTTGCCTCCGGTGCCGTCGGAACCGAGATGATGAGCGAGGAACGACGGCTGCTGATCGTCTTTTTCCACCAGTACGGCGCCTGCCCCGTCGCCGAATAAAATACAGGTGGAACGGTCGGTATAATCCGTTATTTTGGACAAGCTGTCGCCGCCGACGATGAGAATTTTGCGGTGGACGCCCGCCGAGATCAGCCCGCTTGCCGTATGCAGCGCGTATGTAAATCCGGCGCAGGTGGCGTTCAGATCGTACGCGCCGGTCGCGGGAATGCCGAAATGCGCCTGAATCAGGCACGAGGTCGAAGGGAACGGCAGATCGGGCGTATGCGTAGCGACGATGATCAACTCGACGTCGTCCAGCCGCGAGCCGTATCGGGAAGTCATGTCCTCGACGGCACGGATGCAAAGATGGCTCGTATATTGCTCGGCGGCCGCAATCCGGCGTTCCCGGATGCTGGTCCGCTGGACGATCCATTCGTCGTTCGTGTCGACCAGCGCTTCCAGGTCGGCGTTGCTCAGCACTTTATCCGGCACATAACTGCCGATTGCCGTAATTCGGGCATGCAATGAAGGGGCTGTGTGCATAACGTTCACTCTCCAATGGTAAAGTATATAGTATCAGATATTAGTACCAGGTGCTAATTTATAGTTTTACTCTAAATCAAGCTAGTCGAAAAGTCAATTGTTGTTTCCTTTAAGAACAATAAAAGACGATTCCTTATTCAAAAAAATGAATTAGAATCGTCTTTTAAACGAACTTTAAGTTTGAAATAAGATCATTTGGTGACCTGTAAGACTCACGGACACGCAAGTATAGCCTTCTTCGTTCGTCATATGAGGTATAGTTATCATCTCGGGCAGCAGCATGGCTTGTTTTACCGACTCGTCCAATTTGATCTGCACGGAGATGTCTTTTAATGTAACCACATCTTCGATGATCTGGGTATCTCCACGCAAGATGGGAACGGCATAGAGCAAATGCAGCACGTATTCAGTCCCATTGGATTGACGGGTCAGGTTTACTCTACCAGCGGAAGGCAGATCGGTTTTCACTGTTGGTGCTGAGATAAACTGCTTAACACACGCAAGGAATAAGTCTCTATATAGCTGCACGCCGTGTTTCCGATACAACCTGAATAGAGGTTGAGCGATATAGATGATATTGCCGTGTTTAATAACGGCCGGATAATCCGCTTCTTCTTTGGCCGGAGCATGGAGATGCGAACAGAAATGCCCGTATCTACGGTTGAAATAAGGCCTGTAGGACTGGGCCAACACTTCAGCTTTGTTCACCTGAACTTGATAACCCGATTCATAATTGAGAAAAGGGGATCTCACTAGTGAACCAGTTAGTTGATGAGTGACTAAGGTGTAATCCACATCCCACTCTGATTTCCCTTTAAATTCAACGCCTAGATCTAGCGCGAATTCAGGGCGGTCAACCCAAAGTCCACTTTCTGCGCTCAAAATCACATTTCCGCCGCTAGCTATATAATCTTCAAGTTTGTACTGTAAGGTATCAGATACTCGAATGCAGTCGGGCAGTACGATAATTCGATAGACGGAGAAGTCCATCGAGTCATCAATGATATCGAACAAATAGTGGCCCTCTTCCAGCATCATATAAGCACCCATGTCACTTGTTCGGCTATCATCGGCATCCATGAGAGCATTGGCTGAAAGGATGGCAATCTCGGCTATGCTGGTCGTATCCATACACCATGGTTCTTTGGCCGCAATCCCATCGAAAGCTTCCCCAATAATCCGGTAGGTTTCTTCGTCCATTCGTCCGTCTGGATGGAGCTGATCCCCGATACAAATTCTTGCGCCGAAAGCTAGCATTTGCTGGCATTCATACTTCAGAGCAGCCGGATTTTTGAATCCGCCGAATTCTCCCCACGATTTGTGGAATTTCCCTGTCATTCCAAGATACTGGAAGTCTTGTTTGCGAATGTACCGAACCATGCTGGTGAAGTAATCATAACCCCATCCGCCTGTTGGCAGCGATTCGATGTCGTAATGTGAATAGTAAGGGTAGTATTGTTTTTCGCCCATTTTTTCCGTGCAGCAGTTATGATACAGTCTGGTTCCCGGGTTAAGGGACCAGATTAGTTCGGAGGTCTTCTGCAAGTAATTCAAGTACACTTGTTTGGCCAATTGCTTGCGGTGATCCGCGTTGTTTGCATCAAGACCCATTTCTTTGAGGCTAGCGCGGCAGTAAGAACATACGCAAGGATATTCTCCTACAATATCGTAAAAGATGCCGACTGGCTGGAATCTCTCCATAACTTCCTTCGTATAGTCCAGAAGATACTGTAAGTACGGTGTGTTCAGACACAGCATATGCCAACCGTCAAAGCCGGTCGAACGGGGGGCCTCTGGATCCGATTTCGGTGGACCGTAAGGGTCATCACCTTCGGGGGCGATCGCCACCCAATCAGGGTGCTCGCGGGCAGAAAGTTCATTAAATCCAACCGTAATATATATTGGAGCTTCGATGTCATTTTTGGCGCAAGCATCTAGCATGCGCGGCAACATATTCGTTTCCAAATGAGGGTGTGGCTTCCCGACCTTCGTGTCAAAATAACTCCATCCATGATGGCACATCGCGAAGACGTTGATTGTATCTACTTGAGCACTTTGCAAAACAGAGATGAATTGTTCTTCATCGAAATTTCTGCCAACGCCGGTAATGTGCTCGGACGTATGGAAGTCCAGGTGGACTTGGCGGTAACGAATAGATGTAAATGACTTCATAGATTCACATTCTTTCTACGTGTATTGTTATTTCTTGTGAACCGTCAATCCGGATGGAAACTCACATTTAGAATAACAAAAGCGCTGTGAACTGTCTTTGAAGGAATGTGCGATATTTGTACAAAACTATCCTAATCTTTTTAATATCCCTTCCTTAATCGTTTGCGATATGCGGAGGGTGACTCGCCGTAATTTTGCGTAAATAATCGCGAGAAGTAATGTATGGAACCAAAACCAAGGTCTTCGGTGATATCGGTGATAGACAGATTGGTCTCACGCAGAATCTTTTTGGCTCTCTCCAGCTTGCATTTAATCGCATAAGAATGAGGGCTCATGCCTATTTCCTGGATAAATAACTTATGCAGATACGATGTGCTTATCCCTAGTTGTGAAGCCCATTGCTCAATAGAAATATTATGTTGAGGAAATTCCTTCATTTGCTTCATGATCGATTGCATTCTTCTGTCACTTTTAAGGATGGGATTCCGCCAGAGGTTCGCCAATTCTGAAACGAATTGCTCAAAAGCAGCCCTTCTGAAAAGCTTGGCATCTTCCTGTGTCTGCTCGATATTTTCAATGACATGCAGATATAATTCCATCCATCTCATCTGTTTGGGGGCGTGCATTTTGGTAGGAATCGTAGGCAAATCGTGAAATACGACGTTAGGTGAGCACTCGGAAGTATCACAGATCTGGTCTCCGAAATGAAACAAAGACATATCTCCCGCTCGGGGTCTCGTGTTGATCCAATCAAAGTAAATCGAAGCATGAACCATCGGATGCTGGTGATCTGAATGAAAAGAGTGGGGCAGGCCCGGCGGAATGTAAAATAGCTCTTCTCTGGTACAGGAATACATAGATGTTCCAATGGATATTGAACCCTTGCCTTCATAAATGTATACAAATGAATGCACGAACGATGTGCGCGGACCAATTTGCTCATTGGGACGAAACGGAAAATAATCGGCACGAAATATTTGCGGCACAATGTCCGAAAGTTGTATCGTTTTCACTTCTAGATTCATATTGTAGTGTCACCTCGATAACCTTAATATTTGTATAATACAATACTTTATGAATGAGATTTGCAGGATAAAAAAATAAAATATTTGTAAATTTATGCCATTGTCAAAAGAAGATAATCGATTTATACTTTGAACCAGAAGCATAGTAAACCTTCTGGTATCGATACCAGAAAACGCTTTATGTATTCGGATATAAATTATTTGGGTATTTAACGCTGAAGTTGGTATCGATACCAGATTGTAATCTTATACAGGAAGGTGGTTAGCCCCTGCGGATGTTTTGCCCGTCATTCTGGAATCGATACCAGAAATAATTCTTCGACGAAATGTTTATGCTAATGGAAAACGTGAAATCAAGAGGGCGTCGTATGTGGTTGGGGAAAGCTGAAATGAGCCTTGGAGTTACAAATGTCTGATGTGATATCAAATTTCTCTAAATCGGAGGAACAAAATTATGAAATTTAAAGCATTGTATAGTGTGCCACTAGCTCTTAGTTTGATTCTTGTCGTTTCTGCCTGTGGTGACCAGAATAATACGAGTGCTTCGACGCAAAAACCAACAACGACCGGTTCTAATCAAAATGAAAGCGCTTCTAACCAGAAGATTTCGTTAACGATGTGGTATTGGAACGGTGCGATATCCGATTCAACCATTGAAGCAGCGAAGAAAAAATTTCCGAATATTGATTTGCAAGCACAGAAACTTCCGTCCGGGGGTGACTATGCTACCAAGTTAAAAACAACCATCTCAGGTGGAGGAAGCGGGCCGGACATCGTAGCGATGGATAGCTGGATTTCTTCCATGCTGCCTTACAAAGAAAAATTCGTCAATCTATACGACCAAGGCGCTAAGGACATTCAGCCTCAGTATTTGGACTGGAAATGGAAAATGGCCGCGTCAGCAGATAACAAATATTTGATCGGCTTGCCGATCGACGTCGCTCCTGTAGTTATGTACTACCGCAAAGATTTGTTTGAGAAGGCGGGAGTGCCAAGCACGCCGGAAGCTATTAAGAGCCAAGTGAAGACATGGGGAGATTATTTCAATCTTCAGCAGAAAGTGAAAGACGCAACTGGATCGCAATTGCTATCCATTGTGGATGTTTTCAGAAACATCATAGGCCAGAATAGCCAAGGTTATTTTACGGAAGATGGGAAATATATTGGTGATCAGGCCCATATCAAAGGTGCTTGGGATTTGGCTGTGAAAGCATACCAATCCGGCTTAACGTACCCGAATGTTAGTGATGCTGAGAAAAATGCTGCCATGAACAACAGCAAAGTTTCTTCTTTTATCGGGGCGTCTTGGGCCGTTGGTGATTTGATTGGCGCAGCTCCTGACACGAAAGGGAAATGGGAGATTGCCTACCCGCCTGGTGGCGTGGGCAATCAAGGAGGATCATTCTTCGGATTGTTGAAAACAACGAAAAATCCGAAAGAAGCTTATGAAGTGATTAAATTCCTTACAAGCCCTGACAATCTGGTTGCTGGATACAAGGAATTCGGTAACTATCCGTCTACGCCGGAAGTTTACACGAAGCCTGAAATGGTCAATAAAAATGAGTTCTTCGGAAATCAAGATTTGAGCCCGATATTCGCTGACGCGGCAAAAGATGTAAAAATCGCACTTGTCGATGCAAGAGACGATATGGTCGGTACTTCTTTGACCGATGAAATTGGATTAATTGACACGCAGAAGAAAGACCCGGAAAAAGCTTGGAAAGACGCGCAGGAGAAAATTAAAAGGCAGCTTTCACGATAAACTGGATTTGGCAAGAAAATGAATGAAATAATGGATGCAGGTGAGGAAAGGGACTTCCTCGCCTTATCCAATTAGCGGAGGAATAGCATGGGAGGTCTTTTTAAAGAAATTTATAAGAGCAGAACACTGTATCTATTTATTTCTCCATTTTATCTTTTGTTCCTGATCTTTTCTGTATTTCCCATTTTGTTCTCGATGTACTTAGCCGTACATAAATGGGATGGAATCGGGGAAATGAAATATGTTGGATTCAAGAATTTTGATTATATGCTCCATGATCCGACTTTTTGGAAGGTGTTAGTCAACAATATCGCACTTTGGATATTGGGGAACGCCCCGCAGCTTCTATGTGCATTGGTCGTCGCCTATATCATCAATTTATCCATCGTAAGATTCAAAGGCTTTTATAGAATTGCTTATTTTCTTCCGAATGTAACGGCTATGGTGGCTGTTGTCATTATCTTTCAGTCTTTGTTCGGCAACGAATACGGGTTGATTAACTATTTGATGGAAAAAATCGGCTTTCATAAGATCGCGTGGTTAAATTCTGAATTTGGGGCCAGAGTCGTGATTGCCGCCATGATTTCATGGAGATATATGGGGTATAACGCAGTTATTTATTTATCGGGCTTGCAAAGAATTCCAAAAGATCTGTACGAAGCAGCAGAGCTGGATGGCGCTACATTATTTCAAACTTTCACCCAAATTACGATACCCATGCTCAGACCCATCATCTTGTTCTCAGTGATGATGTCGACCATCGGCGGGTTTCAAATTTTCACGGAACCTCAAGTATTAGCTGGAAATCAAGCACCATACCCAGGTACCGATACGATCGTTCTTTATATGTTCCGGGAAGGTTTTAATTATCAGAATTATGGTTATGCAGCTGCGGTATCTTGGGTGTTATTCATCATCATCGGCTTATTATCCGTCCTCAATTGGAAGTTTTTCAACAGATCGGATGATTGATAAAAAGGAGAATACAAGATGATTGTTGAAGTATTGACCAAAAAAGTAATCGTAAATAGTTTATTGTTGATCGGTGTCGCGATTTCCATATTTCCGTTTTACTGGCTTATTGTCATGTCTACGAATGAGACAAGTGCAATCTTTGCTTTTCCTCCGAAGTTAACGTTCGGAACTAATTTTATGAATAACTTTCATCATGTATTGGAGAAAAGCAATTTTATTCGTGCCTTCTTCAACACAGTTTCCATTGCCTTAATGAGCTGCACGCTTCAGCTATTTTTCAATTCATTGACGGGATTTGCGTTTGCCAAATTTAAGTTTCCAGGTTCTAAATTGCTCTTTTTTGCCATGATGGCTACGATGATGATTCCTGCGCAAATGCTGCTTGTCCCGCAATTCATCATCATTAAGGAGTTCGGGTGGTTGGGAAGTTATAAGGCCTTGATTATCCCGGGCATGGCAAGTGCATTCGGAATTTTCTGGATCAGGCAATATGCGCTTGCGATTCATGATGATTTGCTTGAGGCTGCGAGAATCGATGGCTGTAATAAATTTGGACAGTATTGGCATGTTGCTTTGCCGATTCTAAGACCTGCACTAGCCTTTCTCGCTATCACGACGTTTATGGGAGTTTGGGAAGATTACTTATGGCCATTGATCGTATTGACGGATACATCCAAATTCACATTGATGTTGGCCTTGCAGCAGTTAAAATCGGCTCATTCGGCAGACTATTCCATGGTCATGACTGGAGCTCTTATGGCTACCCTTCCATTGATTGTCTTCTTCCTTATTGTGAGCAGACAATTCATCGCTGGGATCACAGAGGGGGCAGTAAAAAGCTAAGATATACGTTGGAAGAGAACACGTTTTTCGGAAGGTAGGGTGACAAAGTTGGCTCCAAAGATTAAAGATGTCGCCAAACAAGCGGGCGTTTCCGTGACTACGGTTTCGCGGGTGCTTAATGGAGAGAAGTACGTAAAGGACGATCTAAAAGCTAAAGTGAAGAGAGCTATCGACGAGCTCGGGTACGCGCCTAGTCATATCGCAAGGAGTCTGGTACGGAAAAAGACGAACCTTATCGGTGTCATTGTCCCAGACCTCACGTCAAGCTTTTACTCGACTATTCTAAGCAGTATTGAAGAAACAGCAAGTCGGAATGATTACAATCTTTTGGTGTGTAACATTATTGAGGATACCGATAAGGAATTCAAATATTTGAAAGTATTTCATGAAATGCGCGTTGATGGCATTATCATTATGCATGAGAAATTGAATGATGAAATCCGGGCATTTTTGAATAAACTGGACATTCCGATTATTTTCTCAAGTGTAAGACCAACTGATCAAACGTTCCTTTCTGTGATCATTGATGATTACGCGGCAGCCTTCGATGCAACCCATTATTTGATAGAGCTTGGACATCAACGAATTGGCTTTATTGGCGGGGACATGAGAGATGTGACCTCCGGCCAAAATCGCTATATCGGGTACCGCGATGCTCTATCCGAGCGCAGCATCCCCATCGTAGATGAGCACATTCGGTTCGGCGATTATAAAATACAAAGCGGATACAATCTGATGAAAGAGATTCTGGCTTGCGGTACCCATCCAACCGCTGTATTTGCTGTGAGTGATGATATGGCTGTAGGGGCTATGAATTGCATTCATGATCATCAGTTGCAAGTTCCTGAAGACATTTCGGTCATTGGATTTGACGGAAGTCAGTTGACGGAGTTGGTTCGACCACAGTTATCCTCGATGGAGCAGCCTATTCAAGAAATGGGGAAAGTTACGGTGGAAACGCTGCTTGATTTGATTACAGGAGAAACGGAAACGCCAAAGGCAGATATCATTTTGAAACACAAGCTTGTTGTCCGTGATAGCTGTGGGCCTTATCGTGAAGACAAAAAGGCATAGAAAAACGTAGATATAGAGAAACGTAAACGCATAGATATTTATTTATCTGGATTGAGAGAGGGAGAGTATATTGAAAAAATTTGATGCGGTGGTCATCGGTGACGCCAATATCGATCTCGTTGTGGCAGGACTTACTCAAATTCCTCAGCCTGGGCAAGAGATTTTCGTTAATAATATGACGATGCATGTTGGCGGGGGAGCGGCTTTGTTCGCGATTTCACTCGCTAAGCTTGGGCTTGATGTAGCTTTTAACGGTGTTCTTGGAGATGATAGCTACGGCCATTATGTTCGAGACGAGTTCGGTCGATATGGTATCGATACCAGTTTGATAAGAACGAGTAAAACGAGTAATACCGGTATTACGATAGCGATTAATCCCGAGGCGGATCGGTCATTTATTACTTATGGGGGATCCAATATGGAGCTTCATATAAAGGATTTGGACCTGTCACAAATCGCTCAAGGGAAACATGTCCACGTAACCGGATATAGAGGAAGACGCAACCACGAAGAATTCATCGCGATGGCCAAACTACTCAAGGAGATGGGTATGACTCTTTCCTGTGATGTAGGCTGGGATGATTCCGGCGAGTGGTTTAAGGGTGTTTTCGATTTAATGACTTACTTTGATGTGTTTCTAATGAACGAAACGGAAGCTTTTCATTACACAGGCTTCGATGATATAGAAGAAAGTTTACGTTTTATGGCGAATTACTCCAATCATATTGTAGTTAAACTTGGTCCAAAAGGGGCCGCAGCCATGAAGGAGGGCCGGATAACGTATCACTCGGCTTTTCCTGCCGAGACTGTAGATACAACCGGCGCAGGGGATTCATTTAACGCTGGCTATATTTATGGATATTTGACGGGTCAACAAGTAGAAACATGCTTGCAGTACGGAAATGTTTGCGGAGCACTATCTGTCGGCGCTCACGGCGGCAGCACGGGCACACCGGACAAGGATGGGCTTGATGCCTTTATCCTTCAATTCGGAGATCATATCAAAGAACGTATGGAGGCGTAATGATGAAATTGACCTTAATTGGAGGCGGCGGGGTTCGCGCCGTGTTATTTACCAAAAGCTTAACGTTAAAAGCAGAAGATGCCGGAATTACTAAGCTTGTTCTTCACGATACGGATGAGGAGCAGCTTGCTGTTATATCCAAATTATGCCAAATCGTCATCGATCGTAGCGGAATCAACCTTCAATTGGAAACGACGACAGATAGCCGCGAAGCCATTAAGGGTGCCGACTACATTGTAACTACGGTACGTGTAGGTAAGGAATGGTCACGGTATGTAGATGAGCAGATCGCTCTAAAGCATGGCGTGATCGGTCAAGAAACGACGGGGCCAGCCGGGTTCTCGATGGCGATTCGTACGATTCCAGTTCTCATGGAATATTGCGAGATTGCTAAGGAGCTTGCGCCGCAAGCCTGGATCTTTAATTTCTCGAACCCGTCTGGACTCGTAACGCAATCCTTGCGAAATGCGGGTTACGATCGGGTGATCGGAATCTGCGATTCGCCAAGCCATACGAAGCTGAGAATGGCGGAGCAGCTAGAGATCGATCCGAAGGAGCTTGAAGTTGAATTTTTCGGACTCAATCATTTGTCATGGATGACCAAAGTGATTTACCAAGGCAAGGACATTATGGCGGAGCTTAAGAATGATCCTGATTTTACAAGTCGGGTGGACGAATTCAAAATGTTCGACAGCGATTTGCTGAAATCACTTCCTTTTCTGCCGAATGAATATTTGTACTATTACTACCACCGCGAAAAGGCCTTCGCCAATATTGTCAAATCAGGCATGACGCGCGGCCAAATGATCGCTGAGAATAATAAGGAAATGCTGGGTATCTTACGTGAGATGGATATTGAAAGCAACCCGGATGAAGCCATTCAAACCTATCTGTACTATACGCAAAAAAGGGAAGCTTCTTACATGGCGATTGAAACTAATTCGGCGTCGAAGCCAGTGTTACCGACAGATCAGCTGGAATTGCCTAACTCCCTTGGATATGCAGGTGTCATGCTGGATTTCGTGGAGTCGCTGCAAACGGGTGCGACCCATAATATCGTCCTATCCGTACCGAATGAAGGCAGTATCGAAGGGTTCGCGGACGATGACGTCGTTGAAATTTCTTGTGTTATTACGAAAGACGGAGCAAAGCCAGTTCACATCGGTTCCGTGCCAGAGGAAATGAGCCTGTTGATGAAAAATGTGAAACTGTTCGAACGGCTTACCGTTGAAGCTGTTAAACATAAGTCGCGTGATTTGGCTATCCAGGCACTCACGGTTCACCCGCTTGTTAATTCCTATTCCATTGCTAAGCTGCTTGTCGATGATTATTTGGAAGCCTATAAGGATATTCTGGGGGATTGGAAATAATGAACTTGCCTGATGCTGTCACGTCCTTGCTTGAAGAAGCGGAGATTAAGCTTGCTGGGCACCCGAAATTGCTTGCCATGTTCAAGAACTGCTACCCGAATACGCTTGAAACGACAACTAAAATCATGAACGATAATACCGCCTTTGTATTCACTGGGGATATCCCAGCGATGTGGTTAAGGGATTCCAGCGCGCAGGTAAGGCATTATATACCGCTTACGGTCGGAGATAAAGAACTGCAGGACATCGTTGCGGGCTTGATTCGCAGGCAAATCGCCTATATTCATATCGATCCTTATGCAAATGCGTTCAATGAGGAAGCGAACGATAACCGGTACGATCAGGATCTGACCGAGCTGAATCCGTGGATTTGGGAACGCAAATACGAAATTGATTCGCTCTGTTACCCGATCCAACTGTCTTATTTGTTTTGGAAGGCGACGGGACGGACGGATATGTTCGACGATTCCTTCCGGACAGCGGTTCATATCATTATCTCGCTATGGAAAACGGAACAAAGACACGCCGAACAATCTCCTTACCGGTTCGCCCGAGTAGCTTGTCCGCCAAGTGACACGCTGCGTAATAATCGGATGGGGATGCCCGTAAATTATACAGGGATGACTTGGTCTGGATTCCGGCCAAGCGACGATGCCTGTACGTTCGGCTATTTGATTCCAGCTAATATGTTTGCGGTCGTGGTACTCCGATACATCGAGGAAATTGCCTGGATTGTATGGGACGATCAGGAGTGTGTACAGCTTGCGGCGGAGCTTCGCGAAGAGATAGACTGTGGCATTCAAACCTACGGCACTTATCTTCATCCTAAGTACGGAAAGATCTATGCGTATGAAACAGACGGATTCGGCAATTACAACCTGATGGATGACGCCAATGTTCCCAGCTTGCTGTCGATTCCTTATTTGGGTTACACGACCTTTGAGGATCCAGTCTATCAGAATACGCGTAGATTTGTTCTAAGCAGTGACAATTCATACTTCTTTGAGGGGAAATATGCGAAGGGGATCGGAAGTCCGCATACACCGGCTGGCTACATTTGGCCGATCAGCCTGGCAATGCAGGCCCTTACCTCAGAGGATGAAACCGAAGTAAGTGAGCTTCTGGAGATGCTGCTGAGGACGGATGCGGATACGGGGTACATGCATGAAGGGTTTGATCCGAATTCCCCGACCGATTATACGCGTCCATGGTTCGCTTGGGCCAACAGCTTATTCGGTGAGTTGATCCACCGTCTGATGGTAAAAGGTTACTTTAATTCATAATGCCTTGACGAAGGAGAGAGTGGTCACATTGATTCACATCAATCGATATTGGGAAGACTTAAGCGTTTTGCAGGTGAACAGGGAGATTCCCCGAGCCCATTATATCCCTTATGCGGATGCGGGATCTGCGAAATCCGGTAAACGCGCGCGTTCCCCTTTTTATCAGACATTGAATGGAAGTTGGAAGTTCCAATATCATCGCAGTGTTAGGGATGTAGAAGAAGCTTTCTACGAGGAATCGGCGAATGTCAGCGCTTGGGACGAATTAATCGTTCCTTCTTGCTGGCAGGTGAATGGCTATGATCAGCTTCAATACACCAATATCAATTATCCTTTTCCTTGCGATCCTCCTTATGTACCGGATAACAACCCAGCCGGACTGTATGTGAGAGAGTTCAACCTTTCGGGTCACTGGGACAAAAAGGACAAATATATCGTCTTTGAAGGGGTTAATTCTTGCTTTTACCTATGGGTAAACGGCAAGTTTGCCGGTTACAGTCAAGGCAGCCGAGTACCTGCGGAATTCAACGTATCTTCCTTGCTCCGCGAAGGGAAAAACCGTATTGCCGTCATGGTGTTGAAATGGTGCGACGGTTCTTATCTGGAAGACCAAGATGCGTGGCGGTATTCCGGAATCTTCCGGGATGTATATTTACTTGCACGCGATTCTGTCCATGTTCGAGATGTGTTCAATAAACAAACGTTCGAAGACGGTTTCCGGAAGGTGACCCTGCTATCAGAACTGGAAACGACGGGTCAGGTTACGATCCGAGCCGAATTAAAGGATGCGGAAGGCAACATTGTGGGTACGGATGAAGCTGCTGTCGACGGAAAAGGCACGCTTCGTTTCGAGGTGACGGATCCGGTCTTATGGAATGCCGAGAAACCGAATCTGTACCAACTCTATGTTCATAGCGGCAATGAGGTGCTTCATTTTCCAGTCGGATTCAGGCAAATAACAATTACAGATGGTGTTTTCCAGATCAATGGACAGGCGGTCAAGCTAAAAGGCGTCAATCGCCACGATTCCCATCCTGAGCTCGGACAAACGATTCCGCTGAATCATATGATCAAAGATCTCGTTCTGATGAAGAAGCATAACATCAACACGATCCGTACTTCCCATTATCCGAATGATTCCCGATTTATGGATCTATGCGACGAGTACGGTTTCTATGTCATTGATGAAGCTGACTTGGAATGCCATGGCATGGGGACGGCCAGCGAGGAATGGAATGATACGAATATCCATCTGCTTTCTCAGAAACCTGAATGGAAAGCCTCGTTTCTAGATCGGGCTATTCGTATGGTGGAACGGGATAAGAATCATCCGTCGATCGTGATGTGGTCATTGGGCAACGAATCTGGTTACGATGTTAACCATATCGCGATGGCTGAATGGACCCAATCGCGTGATGCGTCCATACCGGTTCATTATGAAGGTGCTGCTTCAAATCAAGCTAATTCCGACGTGGAGAGTCTCGATATGGTAAGCCGAATGTATGCTTCCGTGCAAGAAATTGAAGCATATGCCCAGGACGAGAAACAGAAGAAGCCGCTGTTCCTGTGCGAATACAGCCATGCAATGGGCAATGGTCCAGGCGATTTGAAGGATTATTGGGATGCCATTTACAAATATCCGAAGCTCATGGGCGGCTGTGTGTGGGAGTGGTGCGATCACGGCATCAAAACCGTGTCGAAAGATGGTACGCCTTTCTTTGCTTATGGGGGCGATTTTGGAGATAAGCCTAACGACGGCAATTTCTGTATCGATGGTCTGGTTACGCCGGATAGGAAACCGCATACGGGGCTGCTGGAGCTCAAAAAGGTGATCGCACCCATTCGCATTGAAGCGCAGGATTTGCGAAAAGGTACGATCAAGGTAACGAACCTTTACGACTTCATCGATTTATCCCATTTGGGGCTTCATTGGAAGGTAGAAATGGACGGACAGATCGTCCAGCAGGGACAGCTTTCGTCTATTGATGCCGCACCGCATAGTCATCAAATGGTGACAATTCCTTATGATTTGCCGGAAACCTCAGCGGGAACCTATATGCTGACCTTATCCTGTTGGTTGAAGGAACAGATGAATTGGGCGGAAGCCGGTTACGAAATCACATTTGAACAGTTTGGATTGCCCGTGGAGCAGGTGAAAGAATCTGGTGATAGCTTACGGCAGATGTTCCCTCTTCAAACTTATCAGGAGGGAGATATCCTGACGATCGAAGGTTTTGATTTCTGCCATTCCTTTGATTTGTATAACGGAACGATACAGAAGATGTCCAAGCAGGGAGTGAATATGCTCCAGGCTCCGGCTGGGCTTACAATTTGGCGCGCTCCAACGGATAATGACATGCATGTGAAGGAAAGATGGTTGAACGCAGGTTATGACCGAACGGCAATGAAGATCTACCGCTGTAATTGGACAAAAATTGACGAAACAACTGTTGAAATCCAGAGTGATTTCTCCCTAGGCAGTGATAGCCGGTTTACCGTCCTTCAAGGAGAAGCAATATGGAGAGTAGATGGCAATGGCGAGATTTCAGTCAAGCTGCAAGTAAAAGTGGGAGAAAAGCAGGACTATCTTCCTCGTTTTGGCCTTCTGCTTACGATGCCTCAAGGTATGGAGGAAGTCGAATACTTAGGCTTCGGACCGCATGAGAGTTATATCGACAAGCGTCAAAGCGTGAAAAAAGGCAGATACCTGATGACCGTCGATCAGATGTTTGAAGATTACATTATGCCTCAGGAAAATGGGTCCAGGTATGGAACAGAGTGGGCTATTGTTTCCAATGAGCAAGGGATGGGCATCAAGTTTTCCTCACCAGAGGATTTCTCTTTGAATGTGGCCCATTTTACGCCAGAGGATTTGACAAGAGCGGGTCATAACTACGAGCTTGAGAAGAGGAAGGAAACGATCGTCCATCTGGATTATAAGATGAGCGGGGTAGGATCCAATTCTTGCGGACCGCAGCTTCTTGAGCCATACCGTCTTGATGAGAAAGAATTCGCGTTTGAACTCCGATTAATGCCGGTGTTTAAAGAGGATGAATAGATTGCCGCAGCCGTACTCTCTTTGATTGGTCGATCAGATGTTTGAAGGAGGATTCAGGATGAGATATATGAATATCAAGGGCGTAGACAAACCCATTTCTCGATTGTTCATGGGAACGGGAGATTTGAGAAAATTGGAAGAGCCGGAACGGATGATGCTGGATGCTTACATCCGCGAAGGCGGCAATGCCTTCGATACCGCTCATCAATATCGGGGCAAAGAGCTGGTTCTCGGTCAATGGCTTGCGGAGCAGAAGAATCGGGAGAAGTTGGTCATTCTAACGAAGGGTGCTCATCACGATGACGGCAGCCCGGGTCCACGGGTAAATCCGCAAGCGATCCGCAAGGATTTAACGGAGAGTCTAGAAAGGCTGGGAACGGAGTATGTCGATCTATATGCGCTGCATCGGGACGATCCGAACGTAGCGGTCGGACCGATCATCGAGGAGCTGAATGTACACCTTGAGGCCAAGCGAATCCGGGCAATTGGAGCTTCCAACTGGTTGCATAAGCGCATCCAGGAAGCGAATGAGTACGCGGCTGCCCATAACCTCACAGGATTTTCATTCAGCAGTCCGAATCTCAGTCTTGCTAAGCCTAACGAACCCCGCTGGGAGGGCTGCGTTTCGGCAGATGAGGATACCTGCGATTGGCATTCGGTCAATCAGCTGCCATTACTGGCATGGTCCGCCCAAGCTGGTGGATTTTTCTCGGGAAATTTCACACCAGACAATCGTGCGGATGAGGAAATGGTACGCGTGTACTACAGCGAAAACAACTGGGAACGTTATCGTCGTGCCACAAAGCTGGCTGAAGAAAAGCAGGTTACACCGATTCAAATTGCCTTATCCTACGTTCTTAATCAGTCTTTCCCGACTTGTGCAATCATTGGGCCTCGAAACCCGGAGGAGCTGGATTCCTCTATACAAGCTATGAATCTGCCGTTAACTGAGCAAGAGGTCGAATGGTTGGAGTTGAAAAGGGAGGAGCTGGCGGAATGATCCAACATAAATTGGCTGCGCAATTGTACACCTTGAGAAACGAATTGAAAAAAGATTTCCCAAGCGTACTGAGAGAGCTGAAAAAGATGGGGTGGGCGGCCGTCCAGATCGATGGGCTGCATGGAAATCCAGCGAAAGATATCGCTGCGGTTATGAAAGAACTCGGATTGCAAACGGCTGGCATGCATGTCGGTTTGGAGCGATTGAAGAATGATATGGACGCCGTATTGGAGGAGGCTCGCCTTTTCGATACGAAGGATCTGATCTGTCACTCACTCCCTGATGGGCTGCAGAATCCAGAGGGGTATGCTAGTGTGCGTCACGATTTGCTGCAGGCAGCTTCCAGAGTCAGCGGCATGGGATACCGCGTAGGGTATCATAATCACGATTTTGAATTTCATACGACAATCGATGGGAAATTTGCCCTGGAATACTTGCTTGAAGATCCGGCTATTTATGCTGAGATTGACACCTACTGGGTAAAAAAGGCGGATCAAGATCCGCTATCCTTCATTCAAAATTATGCTTTTCGTATGCCGATCCTTCATCTGAAGGATATTACTGCAGACGAAAGAAAATATTTCGCTGAAATCGGAACTGGATCGATTGATTTCGCACCTATCCTGAAGTGGGGATTGCAAAGTGGTGTAGAATGGTTCGCTGTTGAGCAAGATTATTGCCAGGGAAACCCGATGGATAGTTTGGCGTTAAGTTATACCAATTTGCTCAAGCTAGAGAAATTGATTCATTGAAATCGATAGGAGGAGAGATTCGATATGTTTTTTACAGAATCGAAGCTGGAAGCGAGATTGCGCGAATTAAGCGAAACCCGGTATCGCGATGCGGTGCCTTTGGAGCGATTTTCAGCTACGGAAGATGAGGATGGAGCGAATGGAGCAAGACCGCCAGTTACGCAGCCTGCATTTGAACTGAAGACGGGTGAGACTTGGAAAGGGCGCGACCGCTACGTGTGGTTATCGCGCATAATTGATATTCCAAAGGAATGGGCCGACAAAACCATTTTGGGGCGCTTCGATTTCGGTGAAACGGGCGGAGGCAACAATGACGGATTCGAATCCTTATTATATTGGAACGGTTCCCCTTTTCAGGGTGTCGATTCGAACCATCAAGAAGTATTTTTACCGGAAGATGCTGCAGGCACGCAGGGGCGGATGGATATCCGCCTGTGGTCAGGACTCGAAGGAGGCGGAAAACCGCGCGAGAAGAAGCATACGGTGAATCTTGCTGAAATCTGCTGGTTGGATGAGCGGGTTGACGATTTCTACTACACTGGACGCGCTGTGCTGGAAACCATCCGCAGTCTGGATGCTAACCATCCTGAACGTACGCAGTTAGTTAAAGCGATCGATCGCTCTTTTAAGCTGGTGGATTGGTCGAATCCGCTCTCGGAAGCCTACTATGACTCCGTATATCGTTCCCGCGAACTGCTGCTTGAGGAATTAAATCAGATGGAGAAGAAGCATCCCGTTACGATTACTTGTATTGGGCATACCCACATTGACGTGGCTTGGTTGTGGAGACTTAAGCATACTCGGGAAAAATGCGCTCGTTCGTTCTCCACGGTACTACGCCTAATGGAACGATTCCCGGACTATGTGTTTTTGCAGACGCAGCCTCAACTATACGCCTATATCAAGCAAGATTATCCTGATATTTACGAGCAAATTCTTGAGCGTGTACGTGAGGGTCGATGGGAAGTTGGCGGAGGCATGTGGCTGGAAGCCGATTGCAACCTAACCTCAGGTGAATCGCTGGTGAGACAATTTTTACATGGAACCCGATTTATTCGTGAGGAGTTCGGGGTGGAAAGCACTTATTTATGGCTTCCCGACGTATTCGGGTACAGCTGGGCGCTGCCGCAAATTTTGCTGAAATCAGGGTTCGATACGTTCATGACGACCAAAATCAGCTGGAACCAGTTCAATCGTATGCCTCACGATACCTTCAAATGGCGGGGAATTGATGGCACCGAAGTTTTGACGCATTTCATTACCACACCTGGCGACTGGGAAGAAGCTAACTCGTTCTTCTATACGTATAACGGCATGGTAACGCCAATGACGGTCAAGGGAACCTGGGATGCCTACCGTGATAAAGAAGTGAATCAAGAGCTTCTGCTTTCTTATGGGTATGGAGATGGCGGCGGCGGTGTCAATCGAGAGATGCTGGAGATGCGCCGTCGTTTGGAAGACATGCCTGGCCTGCCTAAAGTGAAAACTGGACGCGCAGACGAATACTTTGAGCGGTTACACGAAACTGTTGAAGCAACGGACCGTTATGTGCATACATGGGACGGTGAGCTGTATCTCGAATATCATCGCGGTACTTATACAAGCCAAGCCTACATCAAACGGATGAATCGTAAGCTGGAGCTTCTATATCGTGAAACGGAATATGTCAGTGCTTTGGCTGCTTTGTTGAAATCCGATTGGAGCGTTTATCCACAGGAGATGTTAAACAAGGGTTGGACCATCATTTTACGCAATCAGTTCCATGATATCATTCCCGGTTCTTCGATTACTGAGGTCTACGAAGATAGTCGTGAGGAATATGCGGAAGCTATGTCTATAGGGACATCTGTGTGGAATGAAGCTGCAGCACGAATTGGAACACAGCAGGAAAAAGGTGCGGTAACGGTTCTGAACAGCGCCTCATGGGAACGAAGTGATCTTGTTATTATCCCTGGGGAAAAAGCTGTGATTGGCAGCGTTTGGACTGATCGGGAAGGCAACCAATTGAAATCGCAATACACGGATGGCCGATGGATCATCGATGCACCTAAAATACCGTCTTTAGGTATGACGACGATTCACTTTACAGAACCATCTCAATCTACTGCTGCAGCTGAAGAGATTCCTTTCCAATTGAAAGGACGCACGCTAAAAACACCTCATTATGAAATCGAATGGAACGAATCCGGCCAGTTGGTCCGCGTATTCGACCTGGATAATCGCCGGAACGTGCTTGCTGCAAGCTCGCGAGGCAACGTTCTACAGGTGTTTGAAGATAAGCCGATTGATTTCGACGCTTGGGATATCGATATTTTCTACCAAGAAAAAATGCGCGAAATTACTGATCTTATATCGGTCGAGCTTGTTGAAGAGGGACCATTAGCCGCAACAGTTGCATTCAAATGGAACTTTGCGAAGTCTACGATTTCGCAATGGATGACTGTCTATGCAGACAGCCGACGCATTGATTTCCGTACCCATATCGACTGGCAGGAACGTCAGCAGCTGTTGAAGGTTGCTTTCCCGGTTGACGTGCGTTCTACGGAGGCTACTTACGATATTCAGTTCGGTAACGTTAAGCGTCCGACGCATTGGAACACGAGCTGGGATTGGGCGCGTTTTGAATCCGTCGGGCACCAATGGGCGGACTTGTCCGAACGAGGATACGGCGTAAGCTTACTGAATGATTGTAAGTATGGCTACGACATTAAGGATAACGTCATGCGCTTGTCACTCATTAAATCCGCGATTCATCCGGACCCGATAGCTGATCTCGGGGAACATTCCTTTGTGTATGCTCTTCTCCCGCATGCGGGGGATTGGTATGCAGGCGGTACGGTACAGGAAGCATGGGAGCTTAATAATCCGCTGACGAGTTATGCAGGTGTTCCAACGCAAGGCACACTTTCCATGTTTGAATTCTCTGCTCCGAATGTGATGGCGGATGCAATTAAAAAAGCTGAGGATGGAGAGAGACTTGTTCTTCGTATTCATGAGTTTGCCGGGGTCCGTACTCATGTGGATATCAAGAGCGATTTTAGGATTCAATCGATGCAGGAATGTGATTTAATGGAGCGTCTAATCGGAGACGTTGAGGCTTCAAATATTGAGCTTAAGCCTTATGAAATTAAAACATTTCTTGTCACTCTCGAAGTTTAATCAACAAAAGTACGGAGCCCACTGCGGGCTCCGTTTTCACTTAGATAAGGCATACTTACATTTGCTCTTTTATTGACAGGACTTATGCAGTTCGTGGTAATGCCTGGTAAATCTGAGGTTTAGGTGTAACCCAAAGAAGCATGAAATAATGCGATGGCCAAAATAATCGAATAAGTCTATGGCCGCCTATATCGAGCAAAACTATAACGACCCGAATTTTACGGTCCAAAATATGGCGGATTCGTTCAACATGTCATAGCCGAAATCGGATACTGAGACGTATCGAGTTTCGTGCGCAAGTTCAAAAAGGGAAGTCGGCACGACGCCGGGGAGTTTCCGCAAAATTACGTATAAAGGCATTTAACGGTCTGCAATAACCGAATAAATGGCGATTCATTCAGCCGGTTTTCGATAACAGCGCGTCACAGATGCGTTCATATCGGAGGCCGGCTTTTTTGCCGGGCTGCACATGATTGGAGGCTGGCATATGCCAGTGCCAAGGAAACGGCTCGTGCGGCTGAAAGCCTTGCGGCGCCCGGGTTTCCGGGCGATGGAAGAAACGCATACCGCCAATTTAACGACATATTTACGTTTCCGCGGCACATCTGCTAGCCTGAAGAAGCGGTCGCACCGCACATGGCCATATGTAATCGATTACAAGCCAGCAGTATGCAGGGGAATACAGATGATAGGGAAGATGGGCAGGCTTGTTGCTGGAAGTCAATATATGGACAACGGGCAACTCGACAGGCGTCGGTTTCGGCAAAAATGGCACCATTCGCGATTCAAGCGGCTTGTTCCGTTGCGAGACGCCGCCGGAGGGGCCGGCATTCGCGGGCAATTTCATTCAAGCCGATTATCCGGAAACATCGGGATTTTTTAATTTTGACGGCCCTATAAGAACCTCGCATTTGAGTAAAGCCGAGAACTGGAAAAATACGTGGCGCGATCTGAGATACCGGAAGCTGCGGGACATCGGCGAGCCGAAGCCCGGCGTGCGGAATTATGCGCAGTGGTTTCGGGTGTGCCGCATCGGGACGGATAAATCGCTATTCAGCGGCCGAGTCAGGATGGCTACGGATTACGGCAAGGCGTCATACCGTACCGCATCCGCTGAATTCGCGTTCGGCGTTCGCGGCAATGAGGCAGGCGGATTCAAGCCGATCTTTACTGTCGATGGCGACGGGTTTAACGGAACGAGCGATGCGTATGCCAAATTTGCTGTCTACGCAGATGATCTTGACGCTTGATACGGCGAGGCGGATGACCAACCACTTTGCGGGCTGGGGAACCGAGTAGGTGTCAAGGCAGCAGTGTGTGCAATTCCGGATTGGCGGCCGGAGCGCGATTCCGTTATGCCCCCGTCAATCGGCTGAATTCCGGCTCACCGCCGCACAAGCTGAGACCGAGAGCACAAATAATTAAGCCGTTTCATCGGATAATCCTCCTTAATTAGGAAAATCTAAGCCTATCGTCATTTCTACAGGCGAAAGATTCCTTTTGACGAGGAGTGAAGGCAGCTCATGTTTCGAGGCAAAAGTAAGCAAATCTGGATAGCGCTGATCTGTGCGTTCATGCTGTTTGCGTCGTCTACGACGGCGTATGCGTTCGGCAAAGGCTCCAAAGGCCCTGATGTATATGCCGTACAGGGGATGTTGAAATCGCTGGGCTTCTACGGCGGTCCCATAACCGGCTATTACGGCAATCAGACGCGGGCCGGCGTCAAAGCTTTTCAGGAAAAATACGGACTCCCCGTCACCGGCAGAGTGGACGACCGGACGCTGGAATCGATCCTTTGGGCGTACGGCAGGTTGAAAATAACGAAAAACCCCGCTTCGCCCTCTCCGCCGCCGCCAAGTCCAAAGCCGGTGCCCGAACCGCCCCCGCCGCCGCCAAGTCCGAAACCAAAGCCGGTGCCCGAACCGTCCCCGCCGTCGCCAAGTCCGAAGCCAAAGCCGGTGCCCGAACCGTCCCCGTCTCCCGCGGCACCCGCTTTGCCGGCTTTGACCGTGGAAGAGCAGCAGATGGTCGATCTGCTCAACAAGGAACGGACCAAAGCGGGTCTCGCACCGCTTGCCGTAGATACCGAACTGACGCGGGCGGCGCGCCTGAAAAGCCAGGACATGGTCGACCGCAACTATTTTGCTCACAACTCGCCAATCCTCGGCACGCCGTTTGACATGCTGAAGAAGCTCAATATCAAATACAGTACGGCGGCCGAAAACATCGCATGCAACAAAGATGCAACGGCAGCGCATGAGGCTATGATAGACTCCCAGCCTTATCACGCCAACATGCTCAACCGGAGCTTCAAGCAAATCGGCATCGGCGTTATGAACGGCGGCCCGTGCGGCAAAATGTTCACGCAGCTGTTTATAGAAAAGTAGCGCTAACTACTGCCCCACTTTTTGCAGCCTACGGAGCGCAAGGAGTGGGGTTTGTTGTCCAGGAAGTGCATGGAAAGTTATTCAGCCGGGGAAGTGCAAGTTGTTCGAAGGAGAGCAAAGAGTGGGTTTTGCTGCCGGGAGAGGTGCAAGGGTGGGTTTTGTTGTCTGGAGGAGCGCAAGGAGTGGGAAATTAGTGCCTGTAGTTCGCGTGCGTGCAGAAAATCTGCAAAAATCAAGCTACTCAGAGACCCATGCACCAGAGCTGGTCGCACAATCTGCCTGGTTGCGTGAAGAAAAAAACTGCAAAAGTACAGTTTTTGCTCGACGGATGCGCTGACTACAACAAATTCCTGCAAATGTGCAGGTTTTTCGCCGCGGATATGGGATCGGGCTCATTTCGAGCAAAAATTCCTGCACAATTGCAGGCTTTTCGCCAAAATGAGCCGCATACACGGAAAAAGCCTGCACTTTTGCAGGCTTTTCCCTGCCAAGCGGCCTAGCGCCCCCTGCTTCAGCACCTCAACCTGTTGCCTGCCTGGTTGCGTAAAGAAAAAACCTGCTTGCTCGATGGATGCTCACTTTCGCAGGTTTTTCCCTGCCAAGCGGCCTAGCGCCCCCTGCTTCAGCACCTCAGCCTGTTGACTGCCTGGTTGCGTAAAGAAAAAACCTGCAAAAGTACAGTTTTTGCTCGACGGATGCGCTGACTACAACAAATTCCTGCAAATGTGCAGGTTTTTCGCCGCGGATATGGGATCGGGCTCATTTCGAGCAAAAATTCCTGCACAATTGCAGGCTTTTCGCTAAAATGAGCCGCATACACGGAAAAAGCCTGCACTTTTGCAGGCTTGCGCGCCGACGATCCGCCGTTGACCTGCGCGGTGTTTCGGCCGTTGCCGGCGAGCCGCCGTGGACGCCACGCGGTCCTTCGCCCCGTGCCGGCGAGCCGCCGTGGACGCCACGCGGTCCTTCGCCCCGTGCCGGCGATCCGCTGTCGACGCCACGCGGTCCTTCGCCCCGTGCTGGCGTGCCGCCGTGGACGCAGCGCGGCCTTTCGCCCCGTGCTGGCGAGCCGCCGTGGACGCAGCGCGGCCTTTCGCCCCGCAGCGGGCAAGCCGCGCGTGACCGGTCCGAGCCTCGGACCGGTAAAAAAGGGCTGCCACAAACGGCAGCCCCCTTTACATGGCCGTAACCGCGCTTATCGCTTCCGACCATTCCGTATATTTCCGCAGCGCCGTTCCTTGTTCGATAGCGTGGCGGGCCAAATAAATGCCTTCTTCGATGGAGCCGGCATGCCCGGCGACCCAGAGCCGCACGGCGCTGTTCAGCAGCACCATGTTCAGGTAAGGCAGCTCGGCTTCGCCGCGCAGCACGGCGAGGGCGGTTTGGCCTTGCAGCTCAGCCGTCCATTCGACTTCGGGCACTTCCACCATCAGCTCGAAAATTTCCGGATCGACGATGAACAGTTCGCTCGCCCCGTCCCGAATCAGGTAGGTCCGGGTCCGCTTGTCGACGGCCAAGTCTTCCGAACCTTCCATGCCTTGAACGACGATGCCGCGGGTGACGCCCAGATCGATCAGCATATTCGTAATTTTCTCAAAAACGGTGCCGTGAAAAACGCCGACAGCCATGTAAGGCGCTTCCGTAAAACGCAGCAGCTTTTCCGCCGTGTTGAACACGGTGCGCAGGCCGAGCTCCTGGCGCAGGCTGCGCAGCTCGCCGAGCGGCGGGCACCAGCTTTCCGTGGGCACGAACAGGAAGCCGCTGCGTTCTGCGGCCGCAATGAGCGCCTCACGCGAGGCGTGCGCCACCGGGATTTTCAGATCGTGCAGCACGTCCGGCAATGTAATGCCCCATTTGGGCGGCATGGTGGAGGTGCCGTGCAGCGTGCTTGGCAGCCCGCAGGCCGCCAGCACGAACGCCGTAGGGAATGTCGCGATGAATGTGCGCGTGCGGCCGTCGTACGGCCCTGCGCAATCGAAGCTTCCCTGCACAGGATAAGTGCTGCTGCGCTTGCGCAGGGCGTCAATGAACGCTCTCAGCTCTTCCGGCGATTCCATCTTGATCCGCTCCGCCACGAGAAAAGCTCCGATTTGAGCCGGCGTGGCAGCTCCGGTCAATATTTGCTCCGCTGCATTCAGCGCTTCTTCATAAGTAAGATCTCTCGCGCCGCGTTTGCCGCGGCCAACTTCTTTTATCAGGGAAATCATCGTTTACGCCCTCCTTTATTCTCATCCTGCAGCAGTTGATACACTTTGACGATGGAGGTGGCAACGTCTACCATCCGCTTGCGTTCGTTCATAGCCTGCTTGCGCAAAAACTCGTAAGCCTCGGCTTCGGAAATATGCTTGATCTCGCATAAGATCCGCTTGGCCTGATCGATCCATTTGCGCTCCTCCAAACGGGACAAAAGCTGTTCCCGCTCCTGCTGCCACTCCGTCCGCTGAAAATAATGATTGACTCCGAGCAGCAGGGCGCAGTGAACTTCCAAAGCGTTCATCGTCGGGCCGATCAGCCCGTCAATGCCTGCGTCCATTTTGCATTCGTTGCTCGGAAACGTGTGAGGATCGCACCACCAAAAGATCGGGAGGCTGCGCTCCGCATGGGCCCGCAACCGCCAGGGCGCTACCTGGTCGGGGCTTACGGACAGCAGAACCGCATCGGCTTTTCCTATTATGAAAGTTAACTCTTTGGTTGTGGAGGCCGCATAGACACGAAATCCCATATCTTTCAGCATGGATTCGGGCAATGATTCCCTGGCAAGCTCGGTCGGGTCATTCCGCGAATACGAAGACGAAGTGGAGGAGGCTGTGCGAGTCGGTTTCAACTCGTCGATCAGTATAAATGTTTGCAGCATTTGAACACTCTCCATCATGGTTTAGCTTCAAGGAAATGACATATTCATGTTAGGTTATATCGGCGAATGTAATTTAATATACCAAATAATATAGCATAGCCCCTTAATTTTTGTCGATAAAATCCGCTTCAAATCCTTTTCAGAAAATTTATGTTAAGTTTATTGACATAACCTAAAATGAATACTATAATAACATCATGAACCCGCAAGGTTACGGACACAATGGTGTGTCGGTCCCAAAAGGCAATGGCGCCTATCCCTTACAAATACGTAATAGGATAGGCTTTTTATGTTCTCTTATGTGAAAAATGATTACATGTCAGTCACAGCGACGTGGCTGCAGTGGCAAAGAAGCCGATGAACGTTCCGCATTTCTGCGGTTACGTCTGTCGGCTTTTTCTACTGCTGTCAACTACGGCAATCGCGCAGGGAGAACAAGCGGGCAAGTTCGGATAGGAAGCAGCATATAAGGCAATATGCCGTATACAAAGGAGAGGGTACTGTATGGTCGATCGGAAAAGTTTTTTGCAAAGCGGGCACAAAGGGTCTCTGTTCAGCGCATTCATGTATTTTGACATGAGCTTCATGATTTGGGTCATGCTCGGTCCGCTGGCCGTATTGATCGCCAAAGATTTTAATCTGGACGCCGCGCAAAAGGCGAACCTGGTCGCGCTGCCTGCGCTCGGAGGCTCTATTCTCAGAGTGGTGCTCGGATATTTGACCGACAGAATCGGTCCGAAAAAGACGGGAATGATCGGCATGCTGCTGACGGTCGTTCCGCTGGTATTCGGGTGGCAATTTGCGAATTCGCTCAGCGATATGTACTTCGTAGCGTTGATGCTCGGCATTGCGGGGGCCAGCTTTGCGGCCGCTCTGCCGCTGGCCAGCAGATGGTATCCGCCGGAATATCAAGGGCTTGCGCTGGGAATTGCGGGCGCCGGCAACAGCGGAACGATCTTCAGCACGCTGTTCGCCAACCGTCTGGCGCAGCATTATGGCGACTGGCACGTCGTATTCGGCCTGGCTTTGATCCCGCTGGTCATTGTATTTATCATTTTTCTGTTCACGGCCAAAGACAGTCCGACGCAGCCTGCCCCGGCCAAACTCGCCGACTACGGACGCGTGCTGAAGCAGAGGGATACCTGGTTGTTCTGCATCCTTTATATGGTGACGTTCGGCGGTTTTTCCGGTATGGCCAACTATTTGACGATTTTCTTCAACACGCAGTACCAGTTGAATCCTGTCGCCGCTGCGGATTTTGCCACCATTTGCATTATTGCGGGCAGCTTTTTCCGCCCGATCGGCGGCTGGCTCTCCGATAAAATGGGCGGTATCCGGATGCTGATGACTTTGTACGGGGGAATCGGTTTGATGTTGGCTGCCGTCTCGACGCTTCCTGCGCTTGGCCTTACGACGGTGCTTCTGTTCATCGGGATGATGTGCATGGGGATGGGCAACGGGGCCGTGTTCCAGCTCGTTCCGCAGCGGTTCAGCAACGAAGTCGGCATGATTACGGGCGTCGTCGGCGCAGCCGGCGGATTGGGCGGATATTTTCTCCCCAAAATTCTCGGCAACCTGAAGCTTTCCACAGGCTCCTTCACTCCGGGCTTCCTGGTGCTGAGCGGCATTGCGATCTGCTGCATCCTGATCATCGCCATCGTTCAAGGCCAGTGGAAGCGCTCCTGGATCGGCGAGGGCGGCAAAGTGAAGTCCGCACCGACAAGCAGCGTTCACGCTTAAAATTACAGGTTCGGCTGCCGGCCTCCGGGCCGGCGGCAGCAACGAACCGCGTAAAAGCTTTGCTCGTGCAGCTTGAGACCGCCGCCTGCCGGCCTACTGCCCCCCTGCTGCAGGCTGCAGGAGCAAAGACGTTTACGACCACTCGTCTTTGGTAGTTCGAATCGAACTACTCCAGGAGTCGGTCCGACGAAAGTATCATCGGGCCGGTTCCAAGCTCCATATCCCAACTTTTGTCATTCGGGAGCAGTCGATTTTCAAAGCGGTTATGCGCTCCCGGGTGGCCCTTTTTCCCGGAAGGATATGGATCATACACGCAGGGATATAGAGTTTGATCATTTGGAGAGGATGATTTGTAATGGTACAGAAAGAGAAGCTTGTATTGGTCGGGAATGGGATGGCTGGAGTAAATGCGATTGAGCACCTGTTGAAACTGGCGCCGGGCAAATACGAGGTGACGATTTTCGGCAGCGAGCCTTATCCGAACTACAACAGAATTATGCTGTCTTACGTTCTATCGGGAGATTCCAAAGTGGATGATATCGTCATTCATCCGTTTGAATGGTACGCCTCCCATGGAATTACTTTATATACGAATCAAACCGTTACCGGAATCGACACAACCGCCCAAACCGTCACAAGCGATAAAGGGGTTACGGTATCTTACGATAAATTGATTTTGGCTACCGGCTCGAATCCGTTTATGATCCCGCTGCCGGGCGCCGACAAAGAAGGCGTCATGGCTTACAGGACGATTCGCGATTGCGAAGTGATGATCGATTCGGCCAAAAAGTACAAGAAGGCCGTCGTCATCGGCGGCGGACTGCTCGGTCTTGAGGCGGCCCGGGGCTTCCTGAATCTGGGCATGCAGGTCGATGTCGTTCATATTGTCGACACGATCATGGAGCGGCAGCTCGACCGCCCGGCATCGAAGATGCTGCAGACGGCGCTGGAAGAGCAGGGCATGAATTTCCTTCTCGACAAGCAATCGGTGGAAATTATCGGAGACAAGCGCGTCAAGGGCTTGAAATTCAAGGACGGTTCCGTCGCCGACGCCGATCTGATCGTCATGGCCGTGGGCATTCGGCCGAACGTGCAGCTGGCGAAAGATGCGGGCCTCGAATGCAACCCGGGCATTGTGGTCAACGATTATTTGCAAACGAGCGTACCGAACGTATACGCAGTCGGCGAGTGCGCCATGCACCGGGGCATCGCTTACGGTCTCGTAGCCCCGTTGTACGAGCAGGGGGCCGTTCTCGCCAAACATTTGGCCGGGGTGGAAACAGGGCCTTATGAGGGCTCGGTCGTATACACGAAGCTTAAAGTTTCCGGCGTTGACGTATTTTCCGGGGGTAAGTTCATGGATGCCGAAGGGACGAAAGCGATCCGCATTCACGACGAATTTTCCGGCATTTATAAGAAAGTCGTCGTCCAGGACAACAAAATTATCGGCGCAGTCCTATTTGGAGATACTTCCGACGGCACGCGGTTGATGCAAATGATCCGTGAGGGCACCGACGTCAGCGGCATGGAAAAAACGTCCATTCTGAAAGACCCTGCAAGCGGCGGAACAGGCTCGGCGGTTGCGGATATGAGCGACGATACGATTATTTGCGGGTGCAACGGCGTCACCAAAGGAACGATATGCTCGGCGATCAGGGAGCAGGGCTTGACCAGCGTGGAAGAGGTCAAAAACTGTACGACGGCGTCGCGCTCCTGCGGCGGCTGCAAGCCTTTGGTCAGTGATTTGCTGGCTTTTACACTGGGAGATTCTTACGACAAAAACGCGGCGAAAGAAACGATTTGCGGCTGCACCGACCACACTCGCGACGAAGTAGTGGAAGCGATCCGCGCCAAAGGGCTTACTCATGTGCGCGAAGTGATGAACGTGCTCGGCTGGAAAAACGAAGAAGGCTGCTCCAAATGCCGTCCTGCCCTGAACTACTACCTGGGCATGGTGAATCCGGAAACGTACCGCGACGACAGCACGTCCCGTTTTGTCAACGAGCGGATGCATGCGAATATTCAAAAAGACGGCACCTACTCCGTCGTTCCCCGGATGTATGGCGGCGTGACGAATCCTGCGGAACTGAAACGGATCGCCGAAGTGGCCGAGAAATTCAACGTGCCGACGGTGAAATTGACGGGCGGACAGCGGATCGACCTGCTGGGCGTGAAAAAAGAAGATCTTACTGCGATGTGGGAAGAGCTCGACATGCCGTCAGGCTATGCTTACGGTAAAGCGCTGCGCACCGTGAAAACGTGCGTGGGCGAGGAGTTTTGCCGCTTCGGAACGGGCGATTCGATGGGTGTGGGAATCGCCATGGAACAACGTTTCGAGCGGCTGAATACGCCGGCGAAAGTGAAAATGGCCGTATCCGGCTGCCCGCGCAACTGTGCGGAATCCGGCATCAAGGATTTGGGCGTCGTGTCGGTTGACGGCGGTTGGGAGCTGTATGCCGGAGGCAACGGCGGCGTGAAAGTCCGCGTCGGCGATCTGCTCACGACCGTGAAGACCGAGCAGGAAATTATCGAATATACGGAAGCTTATTTGCAATATTACCGCGAAACGGGCAAATACGGGGAGCGGACGAGCGAGTGGGTGCACCGTCTGGGCATCGATCATATTCGCGACGTCGTGCAGGATGAGGCCAAACGTCAAGAATTGTGCGCGAGAATGGATGTCGCCTTGTCCGTGACGAAAGATCCTTGGAGAGCGGCGATCGACAGTAAAAAAATCCGGCAAGATCTGTATGAAGTGGTCGATTTGAAATAGAAAAATACGGTTTCCATGGGAGGAGAGCATGAACATGAACGTAATAGAAGAACAAATGGTATGGGTGAAAGCCGTATCTTATGAAGAATTGGCCGTGAATACCGGCAAAACGATCCGTTATCAAAACGAGGAAGTGGCTTTGTTCAAGCTGAGCAGCGGCAAGCTGCATGCGATTCAAAACCGCTGCCCGCACAAAGACGGGGTACTGGCCGAAGGGATTGTGTGCGACGAGCACGTCTTCTGCCCGATGCATGACCGGAAAATCCATTTGCCGTCCGGCCTGGTACAGCTTCCCGACACCGGCTGCGTACGGACGTATTCGACGAAAATTCAGGACGGCATGGTGTATATCGGCTTTCCGAAAGCGGAAGAGCTGGCCAGCTGATTGCGATTTTCCAAGCAGGGGGGTGAGGCGCCGTGCAAGCAGCGCTGACGGTATTGCCGAAAGAACAAACCTCCTCCCACTGCTGCTTTTGCAGTATGCAGTGCGGATTGGAGCTGGTGCCCGGGGACAAGAGCCCGGGCGTCGCGATCAAACCTAGCCCGACCTTTCCCGTAGCTACAGGCCGGTTGTGCCAAAAAGGGCTGAACGCGCTGGACCACGTGCTCCATCCCGAGCGCATTACGGAGCCGCTGGCGCGGACCTCGGCCGGGCAGGGGAACTGGCAGACTGTGCCATGGAGCACAGCGCTGCCGCAGATTGCGGAGCAAATCAAGGAGCTGCAAGCCGCGTACGGGCGGGATGCCGTTGCCGTCTACGGCGGCGGTTCGCTGACCAATGAGGTCAGCTATTTGCTCGGCAAATTCACCCGCGTGGCGCTGCGCTCCAAATATATCGATTACAACGGTCGATACTGCATGTCCTCCGCGGCGGCGGCGAGCAATCAGGCGTTCGGGCTGGACCGCGGCATGACGATGCCGCTTTCCGAAATTCCGAATGCGAAGTACATCATTTTGGCCGGGACGAACATTGCCGAATGCCAGCCGACCATGATGCCTTATTTGCTGGATGCCAAAAAGAAAGGCGCAACGATCGTCACGATCGATCCCCGCAATACGATGACCTCGAAGGTAGCGGACATTCACGTCCGCCTGCAGCCGGGGTTTGACTCGGTATTTGTCAACGGACTGCTGCACGTCATCGTCAGCGAAAAGCTGTATGCGGAATCGTTCGTCCGGGACCGCACAGCCGGCTTCGAGCAGCTCTCCGAAGCGGTAAAAGCTTACACTCCTGCCCGCGTGGAGGAGCTGACCGGGGTACTCGAGGGCGTCGTGCGGACGATCGCCCGCGGCTTTGCCAAAGCGGAGACCGGCATCGTGCTGACGGCCCGCGGTCTGGAGCAGCAGGTGAACGGTGTGGAGAACACGCTCAACTATATCAATCTGGCGCTCGTGACCGGCAAGATCGGGCGCAAAGGCTGCGGTTACGGGGCCGTAACCGGGCAGGCGAACGGCCAGGGCGGGCGCGAGCACGGCCAGAAGGCCGACCAGCTTCCCGGATACCGCCTGATCGAGGACCCCGCAGCCCGGGAGCATGTCGCCCGGGTATGGGGGATCGATCCCGGCGAGCTGCCGGGAAAGGGCGTCTCCGCCTACGAGCTGCTGCAAAAAGCCGACGAAGGCGAGATCAAGGCGCTCATCGTGCTCGGCTCGAACCCGATCGTCTCCAGTCCGAACAGCGCCATGGTGGAGCGAGCTTTGCAGAAGCTGGAGCTGCTGGTCGTAGTCGATATGTTCGAGACGGAAACGGCCAAGTACGCGGATTATCTTCTTCCCGGCTCTTCTTTTCTCGAAGGGGAAGGGACGCTGACGAACCTCGAAGGCCGGGTGTTTCATCGCGGCAAGGCGCTGGAGCTGCCGGGAAACAGCAAGCTGGATTATCAAATCATTTGCGAGCTGGCGGAGGAACTCGGAAGAGGAGCTTATTTTCAATATACTGGAATTGAAGACGTATTTGACGAACTGGCTCGGGCGTCCGCTGGAGGCAAGGCCGATTACAGCGGCATCACGTATGCCCGCCTGAAGGAGCAGAACGGTTTATTCTGGCCTTGCCCGTCCAAGGAGCATCCGGGAACGCCGTATTTGTTCGAAGACGGCTTCTACCATGCGGACGGGAAGGCCCGAATGTTCGGCATCGTACCCAAAATGCCCGCCGAACCGATTGATGCGGAGTATCCGTTCGTGCTGACGACCGGACGGCTGTCCAATCATTATTTAAGCGGCGCGCAGACGCGGCGGACCGAAGGATTGAACAAAAAAATGCCGGTGCCTGTCGCGGAAATCCATCCGTGGCTGGCCGGCAAAATCGGACTCGGCATCGGCGGCAAAATCCGCATCACGAGCCGCAGAGGCTCGATCGCGCTGCAGGTGAAGGTGACGGAAGGGATTCAGCCGAGGACGGTGTTCGTGCCGTTCCATTGGGGCGACGAACTTTCCGTCAACAAGCTGACGGTCGGCGCGCTCGATCCGACGAGCCGGATGCCGGAATTCAAAATTTGCGCGGTCAAAGTGGAACGCGCCGAATAAAAAAGGACTGCACGACAAGCGGTATGCCGCCGCTTGTCTGCAGTCCTTTTTTTGCGGCCCGGCCGGGGAGAAAGCCTGCAAAAATACATCAATTTGCGCTCTCCATCCGCTGGTCGCGAACAATTCCTGCAAAAGTGCAGCCTTTTCGCCGAACACATAATCTCATGCTCACTTTCAACGAAAATTCCTGCACTTTCGCAGGCTTTTCGCCAAAACAAGCCGATTCCAGAGGGAAAACCTGCACTTTCGCAGGTTTTCTCCCTGGCAAGCTGCTTCCTGCCCAGTTGTGCGGTTCGCGACCTGCACGGGGAGAGGCGTACGCCCGGAAAATCGGTTGTCCTCCTAATTATCCACACTCGCTCCCCTAGCCCTTACAGAGTGTCGCGACTTGCTCGGGCAGCCTGACAATCGCAGGTTTTCCCGCCGGCCCGGCGTGCCGGTTTTTTTGCAGAGGTGCTCCAAAATAAATCTTGAACATTTTGGCATAATAACGATAGAACATTTTGACAATAAAGAGAGGAATTCGGATATGTTTCCCAAGGCAGCGGACTATTTTCTAAAATGGGATACATGGATGGGAGCGTTTGCCGTTTTTGCCGTTCCGTTTACGATATCCAGAATATCCCACTGGCTGCAAGGCAATGATCGGAAGAAAAGGTGAGTTCGATGACGCCATATAACTTAACGGAAAACCTGGATGAGAATTTGCAAATGATCAAAGAAAGCGTAGGGCACAGGCCGGACATTATGTTCCGCAAGTTTAAAATAAACCGTTCCGATTGGGAAGCCAGTGTCGTTTACATGGAAGGTTTGGTGGATAAGGCTGTTCTTCAGGAGCAGGTGATCAAACCGTTGATGAGGGCAAATGATCTGCCTGACCCCGATGCTGCGATTACAGTAGAAGAAATGAAGGCATGCCTGGAGTACTCCGTTATTTCCTTAGCCCAAATTCGTGAGGTTCAATCTTTGGAAGAATGTCTGTCCGAGATTTTGGGAGGAGACGCCGTTCTGTTTATAGAGGGCCTGCCGGAAGCGTTCATCTTGGGCACTGCCAATTGGATAGGCCGGTCGATCGAGGAGCCTGTATCGGAAGCGGTTGTCCGGGGGCCGAGGGAAGGCTTTAATGAAATTTTGAGCCAAAATATGGCGCTCGTTCGCCGCAGAATCAAAGATCCCAATTTAGCGATGATTAATTATCAGGTCGGAAGACGTTCAAAAACAAACGTGTCGCTCCTGTATATCAAAGGCTTGACCAACGAAGGATTGGTGGAGGAAATCAAAAGCCGTATCGAACGCATCGATATCGATGAGGTTGCCGGATCAGGCTATTTGGAGCAGCTGATGGAGGAAAATTGGCTGTCTCCGTTCCCGCAGATACAAAATACGGAGCGTCCGGACAGGGTGGCCAGCGCCCTGATGGAAGGCCGCGCAGCTTTGATGGTGGACGGAACTCCGTTTGCTTTATTGATGCCCGTTACGTTCTATATGCTCATAACGTCATCCGAGGATTACTACGAGCGCTGGCTGCCGTCTTCGCTCATTCGTCTTCTCCGGTTCGGGGCGGCATTTATCGCTCTGTTCCTGCCGGCTCTTTACATCGCTTTGATCTCTTACAACCACGGATTAATTCCGACGAAGCTGGTGATTTCCATCGCCGCGGGGCGGGAAGGGGTTCCTTTCTCGTCGATTATAGAAGCTTTGATTATGGAAATCACGCTGGAAATTTTGCGCGAAGCAGGGCTTCGGCTGCCCAAACAGATCGGGCAAACCGTCAGCATAGTAGGCGGGCTGGTCATCGGCCAGGCCGCCGTGCAAGCCGCCATCGTAAGTCCGATCATGGTGATTGTAGTGGCGTTAACGGCAATCTCTTCTTTTGCCATACCGCAGTATAACGGAGGGCTTGCCATCCGGATGCTGCGCTTCGCCATGATGATGGCGGCGGCTGTAATGGGGCTTTACGGGATTATCCTCTTGTTTATCATTATAACGGTCCATATGTCGAAGCTAAAGAGCTTTGGAGTAGGCTATTTGGAGCCCTTCGTTCCTATTCATGTGAGCAACTGGAAAGATCTGCTCCTCAGGCTGCCTCTTCATATGATGAAACGCCGGCCAGAGATGAATAAACCGCAGGACCGCACGCGGCAGTAGCAGAAAACGAACGGGAGAAGATGCCATGACGATAAAAAGCGAAGAGGGGCTCACAGCTACACAGGCTTCCTTGCTTGTAGCGAAAAGCATGATCGGAACGGGAATTCTCATCCTCCCGTCGGGAGAAACGCGAGACGTCGGTACTTCTGACGGCTGGATTGCCGTCTTTCTGAGCGGAATCATCGTTTTGTTCCTGGGGTATGCAATTGCCAGGCTGAGCCAACATTTTCCCGGGCAAACGTTCTTTCAATACAGCCGGACGATAGCCGGGAAATGGCTGGGCATATGCCACGGCATCGTTTTCGTTCTGTATTTCACCTTTGCTTCCGCATACCTGGTGCGCTTGATGGGCGAAGTGATCCGCATGTACTTGCTGGATACAACCCCTATTGAAGTGATCATCATTACATTTATGAGTGTTGCGGCTTATGTTACGCTAGCTGGCATAAGCTGTATCGCGCGAGTGACCGAACTGTACTTTCCGGTCATTTTGATTATCCTGGTCGCGCTTATTCTGGCCAGCTTGGGCGATTTCAAGACGGACAATATCCGGCCGATTCTAGGCAGCGGATGGGCGCCGGTGTTGAAGGGAATCAAGACCTCCGCTCAAGCGTACAGCGGCTTTGAAGTGATGCTGCTATTTACGGCTTTCATGAAAGAACCGCAGAAAGCGGTGAAAGCTACGCTAAGCGGCATCGGGGTCGTCGTTGTTTTTTACACGCTGATTGTCCTGCTTTCGATCGGTACGCTGACGGCAGAAGAAGTGAAAACGACCACATGGCCGACCATGTCGGTAGCCAAAAACATTGAACTGCCGGGGGGCTTCTTCGAGCGGTTCGAATCGATGTTTTCCGTCCTGTGGGTGCTGTCGATGTATACGGCTTTCGTACCGTACCAATATGCGGCAAGCCTCGGAATAGGGCAATTGTTGAATAAGGATTACCGGATCTTTGTCTTTGCCATTCTGCCCGTGATTTATATGATCGCCATGTTTCCGCGTGATTTGAACGGCGTGTTCAAGTTCGGCAGCATGGTCGGAAACGTTGTTTTGTTTGTTTCGATGGCTATGCCTTTGTATTTTTTGCTTTTGTTAAAGCTGAGGGGGAACCGCCTTGTCAAAAGCTAGAAGAGTCCTCATGCTGTCCTCCCTTCTGCTGCTCGTTCCCGTCGCAGGGTGCTGGGACAGGGTTGAGATCGAGAACGTGGGCATAGTTCTGGGGATCGGATTTGATTTGCCCGCCAAGGAAAACAGCACAAAGACCATGCCTGACGAGCAGAGGCTGTCCATGATTCATCATATTGCCATACCCAAGAGGTTCGCAGCCAAGGAAGGCGGGCTCGCCGTCAAGAACTATGTCAACCTCGCCAGCGAAGGCAGCGTCGTTTTCGATAATATTAAAGAGGTATCAACGAGGATTTCCCGCATTCCCAGCTATGAGCATTTGGCCGTGATTGTAATTAGCGAGGAGGTAGCGCGGACTTTCGAACTGCAAAATATGATCAACTTCCTGCTTCGCAATACAGAGGCAAGAAGATCGATCCGAATCGTGATATCCGAAGGAAAAGTAAACAGCGTTTTTGAAAAGCAAGGAATCAATGACAATCCGGCCCTGAGATTAAGAGGGATGGTCGATGAATTCAATAAGACCCTGCTCATGACATCCGCGATGAAAGTAGGAGACATGTCGGCAAATTTGAGCGGGAAAAATAGCTTCGTCATTCAGCGGGTCGTAACTTTCGGCAAGGAATCGAAAATTTCCGGAGCGGCCGTCATCAGCGGAAAGAAGGCGAAAATGGTCGGTTTGCTGGATGAAAAGGAGGTCGTTGGGCTCAATTGGCTGAGAGGGGAGAGGAAGGAGGACGGGATCGTCAAAGGCATAGAACCCAAAAGCGGAGCGGCGGTCGTCTACGAGGTCCGAAAAATAAAAAGAACCGTCAAACCTAAAGTCGATGGGGATAACATCTCTTTTGACGTCATGATTCAATCGGAAGGCAGATTAAGGGAAGATTGGGCCATCCCCGGAAACGCTCTTGAAGAGGATTTTGTAAAAAGAGCGGAGCAGGCCGCGGAATTATCCGTCAAGGAATCTGTAGAAAAAACGCTCGCCAAAATTCAAAAGGACTTGAAAACAGATGTGGCCGGGTTTGGGAAAAAGCTGGAAATTAAATATCCGCAAGTTTGGAAACGGGTCAAGGACAATTGGGATACCGAGTTTGGTAAAGCGTCCGTAAATGTCCGTGTAAAGATGCAAATTAACGAGTATGGCACGAGAGGAACGAAGAAAGGCTGACCGCTCGGAGCAAACCGCAAGGCCGCGGGTGCAGCTTGGCAAACCCGAACAGGCCGGCAAAGCCGCGCCGCGGCCTTATGCGGACGCTTAAAAACTGCACGGCGGGAGCATGAGGGGGCTTGCTTTGGACACGGCGCGGGCCTCTCACGACCCGGGTTGTTGCGCGGCGAGGCGGGGGCGTGAGGTAGGCGAGAGGTTATGAGACGGCTCGGCCTGCCGAGCCGATGGGAAAACTTGCGAAAATGGCTCGTTAAGTCGAAAAGCCTGCAAACGTGCAGGCTGCCCAAAAACCCTCCACTTTAGGGGAGGTAGCCATAATCTGCCTGGCTGCGCGAAGAAAACCTGCAAAAATACATGAATTTGCGTCCTTGTTCACTGGCCACGAACAATTCCTGCAAAAGTGCAGGCTTTTCAGCGGGGAGATGGGCTCAGGCTCACTTTCAGCGAAAATTCCTGCACTTTTGCAGGTTTTTTGCCAAAATGAGCTGATTTCAGAGGAAAAACCTGCACTTTTGCAGTTTTTTTCCACCTCGATGTCTCCCTACTCATTTTGTTCAGTTCCGCGACCTCACAAGGGGAGGTGTGCGCCCGGAAAAAGTGGTCGTCCTCCAAATTAGCCCCGCTGCTTCCCCAAACCCTCGCAGATTATCGCGACTTTCTCGGGCGGCAAAAATTTCGTTCAGCCGTTCAGCTGGCTGGGCCACAGCACATAGCTGGCGCGGTCCTTTTCGGCGCCCAGCAGCTGCAAGTACTGCCGCTCGGGAGCTTCGGCGATGCGGACGCCGTTCCAACTGTCGACGACGATTTTGCGGAGATGGTTTTGCTTCATGAACAAGCGGAAAACCGTCTTGAGCAGTTGGCCAACCTCCGCTTCGTCGACCGGCACGGCTTGCCCGGTCTGATAAATCCGCTTTCCGTTGTTTTCGATCCAGTACAGCCATTGATCGCCCCGGAAGACGAGATAGTTGCCGTTTTTGCGGGCAAACGAGATGCCCGGATAGTCCGGCCACGGGAGCAGAAGACCGAACGGGTTAGCCGGATCAACGGAGCAGATTAGCGTAACGGGCTCCCCGGCCGGCACCTGCAGGGCCGGAGCCCGGCCCGCGTCCTGATGAAGAAGCGTAATAAAATCTTTGGACGCGAACTGCAAATACGGCAAGTTTTGAATAAACAGGCCGCGCACGACGAGCCCCCATTCTTCCAACTGCCGGAGCAGCGGCAGCAGCGTTTCCCAGGGGAACGGGCAGAGGGCGGCGGCCAAATCCCGGGTTATGATGCCGTAGCTGTCGAGCAAATGCCGGACCCAGGCCGCGGCCGAAGCTTCTTTGTCGTAGCCGGAGCCGCCAAAGATGTCAAGCGGGTACCAGCGGCCGAGCCCGGACTGAAACTTCCCGGGCTTTTTAGTGCCCGCTTGCGCATGCAGGCGCAGCGGGGCGAACTGATCGCCGGCCGCCCGGCCGTCCCAGACGAGATCGAGCAGCTCGGCCAGCAGCGCCGAAGGCGGCCTTCCGGTTTCGATGCCGAGCTTGCTCAGAAAGCAGGCTCCTTTTTGTTCCAGAAGGCCAAGCAGCTCCGGATGGGAGGCCGGTCTAAGCTGCGCCGCCGACAGGCACGGCTGGAACAGCGAACCGCTTTCGGCCGCAAAGAAGGCGATTTTGCCTTCTTTTTCGTCAGGCTCCTTTTTGCCGATCCAAAAAATATCGCCGGACGAACAAAGTAAGTCCAGGTCCTGCTTCCGGTAGCCCGGCTGACGGGCGGGAAACAGCGCCGCTTCCCAGAGGGAAACCGGAAGGAAGAAGCCCTGCAGGTCGCCGATAATTCCGCGCAGCCGCTCTGCGCCGGTATGCTCCGAAGCTGCGGCCAGCTTGCGGCGCAGCGGCATGTGCCGCAAATACGTCTGCGGAGAGATCGCCTCTCCGTTGCGGCGGAAAGCTTGCAGCGACATGCGGATGAGCCGCGATGCGACTTTGCTGCTCGTCCACAGCTCCTCGACGTCCGGGTCGGCAAAGGGAGCCGCTTCCAGCGTGCGCGCTTCCGCCGCCGCGCGGACCCAAGCAGCCGCGGCATCCGGCGGCAGCGCATAGCGGTCCGACAGTTCCTCGACCTTGAAGGACAGCCTGCCATCGGCATACCTTTGCAAAATAAACGTTTTCGCGCTGTCCGAATCGGCGAGGGACGCGTACAGCTCCTTCTCGTCGCTGCAAATGTAATACGCGGCGCCGCGCAGTTCCGTCGTCGCGACGACGCCGCGGTCCTGCAATTGCCGCAGCCATTCCGGCAGCAGCTCTCCGTCCAAAGCGTGCACTTGCAGCAGCTCGGCAAGCGTAGACTCTCCGCGCTCCTTCAAATAGCGGAGCACGTCGTCCGCTGCGCCGAGCGGCGCGTCGGCTTTGGCGAGCCGCCGCTCTTCCGCGGCGATGGCCTGCGGGCTGACCGCATTGCGTACGGCTTCGGCACCGAACACGTCGGCGGCCATCCGCCGGCTGAATCCGAGCAGCTCGATTTGCAAGTCCTGAGAGAGCGCATCCGACTCATACAGCCGGGTCTGCACGTAGTCGGCCTGGAACTGCCCGGCAAGCGGCGACGGAAAATGGCTGCGCTGCACGGCGAAGCGGATTTGCAGGCGGGACACGCCATCCAGCACCTGCTTGAGATGCCCGATATCGACATGTTCCTCCAGACATTCCCTCATCGCCTCCTGAAAAAGCGGGAACCGCTCCTTGAACGGCAGCGCCTCCTTCAGCAATTCCTGGCCGCGCAGCCGCTTCTTCCAGGCCGGCATCCGCGTGAAGCTGCGGGTCAGCAGCAGCGCAGTTTCGGCCAGGCGCTGGAACGCCCCGCCGAACATCGCGGATTGGGCGACCGCTTCGACGACCAGCGTCTCGGCTTGTTCGGATGCGAGCGACATGATGCTTTGCACAATAGCTTCGTCGTAGCCGTCAAAAATAAGCTCGATCCCGTTATCCCGCGCATTCGTATATAGTGCGGAATAGCCGGCTTGCGCCAGCTTCCGGCCGATGGCCATCAGCCAGGTCCGGTTGAGCTTCCGGCCCATCAGGCTGTGTACAATGTAATGCGTATGATTTTGCTCGTCCAGGAACGTCTCGATGACGAAAGTGCGGTCGGTAGGCACCGGAGCGACGGCCATTTGATTGCGGACGAGCCCGATCAGGCTATCGGCGGCTTCCGTATCCATGCCATACTCGCGCATCAGCCATTCCTGGACGCCCACGTCGGCGGCTGTGCGGCTCGTGGCAGGCTCGGGGCCGGCGGCGCCATCCGGCTGCATGTGCAGGCGCGCCTGCAGCTCCCTCCACAGCGCGCCGGTCTGCATGCCGAGCTCGAACGATTTGCCGCCGGCCTCGCCGCGCCAGAACGGAATTTCGCTGTAGCGGTTCTCGGCTTCGCGGACGTAGATCCGCTCCGGCCGGATGCGGACGATGCGCCAGGAAGCCGTGCCCAGCTGAAAGACGTCGCCTACCGACGACTCCTGGATGAATTCTTCGTCGAGCTCGCCGAGATGAAGCCCGGTGTCGCTATGGTGCACGGGGTACGCCGTGCTCTGCGGGATCGTGCCCGCTCCGGTGAGCGCGGCCATCTGCGTTACGGCCAGGGGGCGCAGCCGGCCGGTTGTGCGGTCCCATTCGATCAGCGGCCGCACGAACGGATAGAAGCCGGCGAGCACCTCGAGCATCGCCTCAAGCTTGCCGCGCGGCAGCCCGCGGAAGCTGTCGCTGCGCTCCAGCAGACCGGCGAGCGACGCCGCGTCCCAGTCGTCGCCGAGGCTGACGATGGCGACCGTCTGCTGCGCCAGCACATCGAGGCCGCCCTGCGGGATGCGGATCGCCTCGATGTCGCGCGCCGCGATGCGCCGGCCGAGCACGGCCAGCTCCGGCAGCACGCTGCGGCTGCGCGCGAGCAGCACGCCGCGGCTGACGTCGCCGACGGCGTGGCCGGCGCGGCCGATGCGCTGGATGCCGGCGGCCGCGCTGAACGGCGAGTCGATCTGGATGACCAGATCGACATGACCGACGTCGATGCCGAGCTCCAGCGACGAGGTGGCTACAAGGCAGCGCAGCTCGCCCGCTTTCAGCATGCGCTCGACTTCGAGCCGCTTCTCGCGGGCGACGCTGCCGTGATGGCTCTTTGCGTACTCATACCCGACGTGGTCGTTGAGCCGCAAAGTGAGCCGTTCGCAAAGCCTGCGGCTGTTCGCGAACACAAGCGCCGTGCTGCAGCCTTCCATCAGCTGCAGCAGCTTGACGACAAGAGGCGTCCATACGGCCTCCTTGTCGGCTCCGGCCCGGGCGGGCTCCGGCATCGTCACCCGCAGCTCGTACCGCTTGTCCGCTTTGCTTTCGACAATCGCCACATGCCGCGGCCCTTCGACTTCCCAGCCGCCGAGAAACTGCGCGACGCGCTCGATGGGCTTCTGCGTGGCCGACACGCCGATCCGCTGCACGCTCCGGCCGCACCACGCATCCAGCCGCTCCAGCGAGAGCGACAAATGCATGCCGCGCCTGTCGGCGGCCAAATCGTGGATCTCATCCACGATGATGCGCTCCACGCGCCGCAAAATCTCTCTTGCCCGCGGGGAAGTGAGCAGCAAATACAGCGACTCCGGCGTTGTGACCAGCACATCCGGCGGCGTCCGCAGCATGGAAGCGCGCGTGCTCTGCTTCGTATCCCCCGTGCGCACGCCGGCTGTGAGCGGCTTCCAATCCGGCTGCTGCAGCGACTCGGCGGTATGCTGGATCTCCTCCATAAACTGCAGCAGGTGATGATGGATATCGTTGTTCAGCGCTTTCAGCGGCGTAACGACGAGCGTGCGGACACCGGCGGCATAGCCGTCCTTGTCCTGCATTTTCCGCCTGGCGGTTTGATCCAGGCACGGCAGTAGAGCGGCCAACGTTTTGCCCGATCCGGTAGGGGAGGAAATGAGCGTATGATGTCCGGACGAAATTTGCCGCCAGGCTTGCCTCTGAACGTCGGTCGGTTCTCCGAACCGGGAGGCGAACCACTCCGCTAAAACCGGATGGAAGCCGTATTCATCCTGCAAAAATCGTGTCATTACCGACATCTCCTCGCTCACATTTTCTTCCAAGATAGCATATCTCATCTTCCCGTTCCAGACAGACAGGCATTTTGCTTAAGTCACGGCTCTTATTCCCGCTCAAGTTCGGCAAGGCCGAATAGTTAGGTTTTCTTACCACATAAGAATGTTTAAGTTCTTTACATCGCTAAAGCGCGTAGAACACATTCTTATTGGCGAATAAACCTACCTCTAAACGCGGTCGCTCATCTTCGAAAGACCTCGATAGAGGTTTATCTCAATTTTTTTTCGGGCAAGAAGGGGATGCGCAAGTATATGGATAATTATACTATAGTAAATAAAAGTTAACTGGGCGAGAAGGTAGGGTCCGATGGATAATTTGCACTTTTTTAAAAGTGTCGTGCGTTCCGATTCAATCACTGAGTCTCTGGAGCATTTGCAGAGATTTTCCAAGTACTTGCTGGGCAGCGAGCAAATATGCATTTTTCTTTTTGACAAGAGACGCGGGGTCGAGCATATGGATTCTTATACCAGAAATATTCCCGCAAACAAACTGTCCGGATTGATCAAAGCTTCGAGAAAGACGAATTTGTTCTACGCCGTTCCTGAGGGCAGCGATGTCATTACGGCAATCCCCGCCCAGACGGCCGGAATCGAGTATGGCGCGCTGTTCGCGTTCAGGCTCCAATGCGACGGTTACGTCGGAACGTTGGCTTTTTGCTTCGACGAAAGAACGCAGCCTTCGGAAGACGCCCTCGGCGTATGCAACCTGATCCGTCTGCACATGGAACATTTGATCGATAAAATTCATTTCCGCAAGCAGCTGCATCATTACACCAAATACGAAGGCCTGTTCAACATGCTCAAGATCAAAGACGAGTTCACTTTCGACCATTCTTATAATGTAGCGTTTTATGCCTCGCTGCTGGCTTCGAGGATCGGGCTGCCCGCACCCGCCATCGAACAGATCAAAATCGCCTCGCTGCTTCACGATATCGGGAAAATTATGATCCCGGACAATATTTTGCTGAAGCCTTCGCCATTGAGCGAGGACGAAAAGCAATTCGTCAAGCGTCATCCCTTGCTCGGCTGCAAGCTGCTGAAAGCTTTTCCGGACTCCGACGCCGCCATGCCTGTAGTCAGATGGCATCATGAACGGATGGACGGAAGGGGCTACCCGGACGGGCTGCAAGCGGACGAAATTCCTCTGCAGGTGCGCATCGTCACAATCGCCGACGCATTCGACGCGATGACCTCCAATCGCGTATACCGGCCTTCCTTGCGCATCAATGAAGTCAAGGAACAAATGCGGCAAAATGCGGGCACGCAGTTCGATCCTGTATTAGTCGACGAATTCCTGAAAGCATTGACCGATCAAAGCAAGCTGAGGCTGCTCCAGCAGTGAGAGTAAGCGGGAGCGCCATCCGCAGCAAAGGGCCGAGCGGGCTGTTGAAGCAGCCGCAAGGCCCTTTTTTCGGCTTGTCCAGGCAGGCATTCCATGAAAATACTGAAAATAGCTGAATCGAAGGAACGCAGTACCGTGGAAGCCGGGCCGAATCATGAGAAGCGTCGAATGCTTGCATGGATCCGTTTGCTTCCCCGCTTCCCGTTATTTAAAAAAGCTTTTTGGAATAATAAACCCATCGAGGGATACCAACTGGTTTAATGGATTGCTATGTAGTGACCTTTCCGTGCCAAACTCATTATCCAAATAGCTCATCTTGAACATATCCCGAATCAATTTGGATTTTTGCGAAGAAGTGCTTTGAGCTACACCGAAATATTGACAGATATCCTGGGCAGTCACATAAGGGAGAAAGCTTTTGTCGAACAAGAAATTGACAGTTCCTATTGCATGAATAATTCCCGCCGCCCAGACTTCCAGCTTGCCCGACATAAAGGGAACCGTGCGCTTGCGCCCAAGCTTTTCCACCATTTTAGTAGACAATTGCTCGTACTCTTCATCCAAATATTCTTGACAAAAGCTCTTCACCAATTGGAGCAATCGCTCCTTCTTTTCGAGCATTTTCGGGTCTTTCATTGAAATACTCCCTCCTTTTACTAGAGTTTATCATAGTTCACTAGCCGCTTCCTAGCATGTTGGAATAGTACAGGTTTACACCCTGGATTAGGGGAGTGATTGCATCCCCCATGCCAGAGTCGATGCCTATAATCTGCCTGACGGGTACGAAAAAAGCCTGCAAAAATACATGAATTCGCGCCCTCGATGCGCTGGCCTCGCGCAATTCCTGCAATTGTGCAGGCTTTTCGCCGGCACCTGGGCTCAACATGCATGTTTGTTAAAAATTCCTGCACATTTGCAGGCTTTTCACCTAAATGAGCCGTTATCGCAGAAAATTCCTGCACTTTCGCAGGTTTTTCCATTTATTCAGTATATTTATTTTGGAAGGGCTCTATATACTATTCATTGCTCTTTTAACGTGTATGCTATAATCAAACAAAGACAACCAAGCGAGGTGAAGCTGATGAAATGGGGAGAAATTACTGGGTTGCACCCAGGTCGTTTTGTATTAGTGGAAGCGATCAAAGCAAGCACCAATAACCGAATGCGTCAGTTGGAGGATATGGCGGTTATTCAGGATTACGACAATCCGCAAGAAGCGTGGAGCGGGTACAAGCATTTTCACAAGCTGTATCCGACACGCGAACTGTACGTATTCCACACCAGCCGAAGTGATGTAGAGGTTGTTGAAGAGTTTTTCTCAGGTGTACGGCAACGGTAATGAAGATACAACTCCAGTATGGCTTGCCTATTGTCTCCTTGACCTTAACTCACAACAATCAATCGATTATTTTACCGAACGTCTTATTCGATACCGGATGTGCCGCAACGGTGTTTGATACCGATGTACTTACTCGGATTGGCATTTACATTGACTTTATAAACGGAAGAGCAAAGCGAATGTATGGAGTAGGGGAACAAGTGAAATTTGCTATGAACAGATCATCCCTGAGCTTCAAATTGAACATTTTGCTTTAAACGATTTTCCTATCCAACTCGGATCCATACAAGAGTCTTACGGTTTTGACGGCATACTGGGCATTGATTTTATGATAAGAGCCAAATGTAAAGCCGACTTTGAAACAATGGAAATTACGTTTGCAGATTAAAACAAGCAATGTCCTATATGTTGGGATAGGTATTTTTACTAAATGAATTTAACAAAAATAGCCCCTTCTCCGTTTGTGGAGAAAGGGGCTCACCGTACTGCAATCAATCCTGGGGTTTGTTGAACGTTGAAATATTGTTATGCGCCAGCCGGCCGCAGGCGGCCGCTACGAGCCCGCATACGAGATCGTCCACGAACGTATTGCACTTGCCGCCTGTATGGTCGCTGTCGAGTTCTTTAATGATGCCGATTTTGGCTTTATCCAAATAGCCGAAGTTCGTAAGCGCGATCGTGCCGTACATGAGCGGGATCGCTGTCGCGATCGATTCATCCACGCCAAACAGCCCTTCATCGGTGCCGACGATATGGTTGTACTGCTTGTTGAATTCGCCCTGCTCCACGGCCGTGTCGATTTTGATGGCCAACTGCACCGTATGGAACGTCTGCTGCTTGCGCAAAACGGCCAGCACATGATGCTCGCAAATTTTGCGGTCCAAGTCGGGGGTGTACGGCCGCTGCAGCATATCGACGATATCCACGAGATCGTCAAGCTTCACTCCGCGCGATGCCAGCAGCGCCAGGTTGCGCTGAGTGTAGTCCTCTTTTACATTCTCGGAAATGACTACGCTGGCCGTAGAGGCGACGAGGGCGCAAATCCCTTTGGACAAAAACGATTTCGGCCTTTTATTCGGAAAAAAGAACCGGAATTTGCAATCCACGAAACCGAACAACGAACTCGCCCCGCTGCCGTACATGCCGCAGATGGACATCGCAATCGTCCGGTGAAGGTTATAGGCAGGGTCTTTCATGCTGGCGAGCAGCTCGGGATCATGCTTCACTTTCTTGTCCAGCTCCAGCAGCGTCGTCATAACATTGTACGTTTCCGTCTTGCCGAGCACACCCAGCAAAGTTTCGGCGATCAGCTCGTAAGGAATTTTTTTGATGCCTTTCACTTCAACCAATAAACGGGCTACCGCCGTTTCAATATCCGCCTGCGGGAAATGGTGGAAAACTTCTTCCCTCATTTCTTTCAGGACGAGCGATTTTTCTTTCAGAAAAGATCTCATGACTGAATGCCTCCGTTTCTACGCCGTTTCTGGTTGAATGCGGCGCCCGCTCCCGCGAGCAAAGCCGCCGACTACCATCGTATACCCATTCGCTTCCGAAAACTCGCATTCCTCTAATTCGCTATATATAGGATACGGTCCGCACCCGGCTCCAGCTGCCTGATCCGGCCCTCCGCTTCCAGCAGCACAAGATGCGCGATCGTCTCCGACAGCGCGAAGCGCAGCTGGTGCACGGTCAGCCGGTCGCCGAAGGAGGCGCGACAGACGTCATAGGCGCTGAGCGCCTCGCGCAAGTACCCTTCCATGAGTGCAAGCCGCTCATGATGATGGCGCACGAGCTCCGCTGCGCGGGCGCCAAAATCGGACCAAGGCTCCCGGTGCCCCGGGTAAGCCGTTGTCACCCGCAGCCTGCCGATCTCCTGCAGGCTGGAGAGGTACGCGCCGAGCGGATTGTCTTCCACCTCCGGAAGGAAGCTGACGTTCGGCGATATTTGCGGCAGGACGTGGTCGCCGCAAAAGATCGCCTCCGCCTCGGCGTCGTAGAAGCACAGATGACCCGCGGCATGGCCGGGGGTCTCGATCGCTTCATACGCCCGGTCCCCGAGGCGCACGGGTCCTTCCCGCAGCAGCGTCACCTGCGGCTGCGGCGACACCATCGGGACGAAGCTGGCCATGTGCTTCGTCATCTCTTCCAGCCCGGCGGCGGGCAAACCGTGCCGGGCGAACAAATCGAGCAGCAGCGCCGACATCGGCTGCTCGCCCTGCCACAGGAGCTGTACCTGCCGCCAGCCGGCCTCCGAGAGGAGGACCGGCGCGCCCGTGCGCTCCTGGAACCAGCCGGCCATCCCGTAATGGTCGGGATGGTGATGAGTGAGCACGATCTGCTCGACGTGCTCGAACGCGATCCCGCGCTCCTGCAGCACCGCGTGCCAGAGCGCCTCCGCATCCGGGGTGCGCAGCCCCGGATCGATGAGCGTCCAGCCGGCTTCGCCGCGGACGAGGTAGCTGTTCACCCAGCGCAGCGGGAAAGGCAGCGGAACTTTGACTTGAACGATGTAGTCGTTGCAATCGATAGCTGTTTTCATTCTTGACTCCTTATCCTTCCCGATGTCCGACAAAAATCATGCGGCTGGATTGCTCCGTACTGTAAGGCTGGCCGTCGTAACCGCCGTAGACATGATCGATATGCAGCCCCGCCCGGCCCAGCATCGCTTCAAACTCGCTGCGGCCGTACAGCTTCACCTGTTCCAAATAGCGGCGATCCGGCTTGCCTTCCTCGGAAATGACGATCCGCTTGCGGACGTATCCGTCTTCAATGGCCCGGGTTTCTCGAATCGTAAGCCCCTCTTCCGTCCGTTCCGACAGGGGAACGAGATTGGCCTGCACATGCTCAGGATTGAGGTAATCGACGATGAACTTGCCGTCCGGCCGCAGCAGGCGGCGCATTTCGTGAAAAACCCGCTCGTTTTGCTCCATTTCTTCAAAATATCCGAAAGAAGTAAACAAATTCACAACCGCATCAAAGCTGCGGTCCAGCGGCACCTCCCGCATATCGCCGCGCAGCCATTCCACCTGCTTGCCGCTGTCCTGCTTCACGGCTTCGGCCAGCAGCACTTCCGACAAATCGACGCCCGTCACCTGATAACCGAATTCGGCCAAAGCCATCGAATGGCGCCCCATGCCGCAGCACAAATCCAGCACCTGAGCCCCCCGGCCCAAATGGAGCCAGTCCATCATTTTCTTCACTTCATGGTATGCACCTTGCAAATCTCTGTGCTTATAAACGACTAAATAATCATTCCCAAAACTTTCCTGATACCAAACCATTGCCCCTCACACCTCTGTCTGCAAAAAAATAAAATTTTCCGGGCCGCATGCCATGCCGCCAACGATCAGCAATCAGCCGAATTTTTCATTCAATTGGCTTAAGCCTTCCAGCACTTCTTCCTTGCTCAAATTGCCCGCAAGCAAAACGTCTTCCTCCGCAAGCAGCAGACGCTCATAAAACAACCGGGCCCGCTCCATAAAGAGCTCATCCCCGGGGTGATCCTCCATATAATGAAACAGCACATCTTCCGCCTTGGAAAATCGCCCGTTCTCATCATAATATTCAAACAGCAGCAGCTTCACCTCCGCCGGCAGGTGCAAGCGTGTCAACCGTTCGAGCGCCTGCTCAATGCGGGGAGCGGCCTCTTTGCGAATATCGGCCTGATCCTCCTCGTCCAATCGGTCCAGCATCAGCAGCAGCTCCAGCGATTTCAGATGATACCCGTACGCTTCTTCAGGCTGCTTGTCCGCTTGATGGAGGTCGCCCTGCTCCCTGAACAAATCCGCGACGATCAGCGCTTTGCCCGAATCTAGATTGCCCTGATACGTCAAAAAATCCAAAATGTCCTTGCAGGACAAAGACTGCAGGGAATGGACATTCAACCCCAGCAAATGCCTGCTGGCTTCTTCCAGCAGCCGCTGCGCCTCGCCAAACTGATGCTGCTCCTTATGAAACAAAATGCGGTTCAGCGTAACGGTCAACTGCTCAATTTGCCGCATAAAATAGTCGCGCCTGAACATCGAAGCCGTCTCCTTTCCGGCAAAAATACCTCTTTTCAGCTTACCACGGCTCAGGATGAAACTCAAAAGCGGAGAACGCCCATTTTTGCCGATTGACAGCACCATTGATTGCGGCTCTTCATAAACTATTTTGACTGTATCCCTATACCTTGTATTTCCCAATACCCGAGCAAGGAGGGGTGACACACATCCATGAGCAGCGACCACAAAAACAAGTTTCTACTCACCAACCGCGAACGCGAAGTCTTTGAACTCTTAGTGCAGGACAAAACTACGAAAGATATTGCGCAGCAGCTCTTCATCAGCGAAAAGACCGTGCGTAATCATATTTCCAACGTCATGCAGAAGTTGAACGTAAAGGGTCGTTCACAAGCGGTTGTAGAACTGATCAAGCTTGGGGAATTAAAGATCTGATCCCGGTCAGCGAACGGATCCATGTAAGCCTTCGATGCTTCTTACCCAGGAGCGATTCGAGGGCTTTTTATGTGGAGAAAAAAGCAATCGTGCAAAGGATCCTTTCTCCACAAACGGAGAAGGGACTATTTTTGTTCTTGACCTATACCTTGGGCGTGGGATAATAAAAATAGGAATTTTACCCAAAAATTTTACAGCATAGAGGGGTGGATTATGAGGAAATTTATCGTAATCGTAATCTTGGGCATGATTTTGGTCTATTTGTTGTCGTATGGGAAATCTCTGTTGGACAAGAAGGCGCATGACGCTAATGGCATGCTGAAGCTGTCGTATTGGCAATACAGGGAAGGCGATTCGCCTGCGGGCGAAGACGGCAAACCGCTCTGGTCCGATCCGTCCGGGTATGATGGAGAGGGATGGAGCCCGATAAAGCGGGTGCAGCGGTTTGAAAAGAGCGCCGATCCCGGGATGTATTGGATAAAAACGAAGCTGCCCGAACAAACTTGGCGGGACGCCGGGCTTTATTTGATCATTTACGGAAATTATGAGGTTTTTTTGGACAAGTCCTTGATATACAGCTTCGGAACGATCCGTCCTTCAGGGAAAGTAGCTTACGCGGGAACTCCGAACCGGCTGATCCCCCTTCCGCCGGACAGCGCGGGCAAAACGCTGCTAATCCGCGTCCAGGCTACGAGGGATCGCATCGGAGTGGCTGGAGAAGCGACAATCAGCGAACGGAGCGAACAGATTTTGCTGCTTGTCAAAAAAGAAGCGTTAGCGGCGCTGCTTTCCTTCTTATACGGAACAGCGGGTATCGTCGCCTTGTTGATGTACAAAAAATCCCGAGGAGAGCCGGCTATGTTTGCCTTCGGATGGTTCGCCCTCTGCCTGAGCATCTACTTGTTTGCCCGGCTAGATATTAAAGATTTTTTTGTTGATGCCCCTCTATTGTGGAGCTGGGTTGAAATGACTTCTCTTTATGCGGGTACCGGGGGTTTTATTTGCTTAGTCAGCCATACGGCGGGGGCGGGCCATTATTTCGTTCTGCGGCGCTTATGGCAGGCAAGTCTGCTGTATGCTTTCGGCGCGGCGGTTTTATCCGGAATCGGAGTCATTCCTGTCCAATCGACGCTGGCCCCGTTTCAACTATTCATGATCGCCTCCGCGCTCATTACTTTCGGGGTTGTTTTCTTGCAGGCAATGAAAAACCGCGCGCAAGCCCAGCTTGTTCTAGCCGCGATTGCCATCGTAACCGCATGCGCGCTTCATGACGTCGCGTCGTTTTTATTTGTGCTGCACAGTCCGTTTACTTTGCTGCATGCGGGTATGCTTGCTATGCTTATTATTTTGTTTGTCGTTTTGCGGTTCCGGTTGACCGACACGTTTCGGGCGTACAAGCGGCAGATTGAGCGCAGCAACGAAGCGCGTTCCCGGTACGATAAGTTAAAGGACAGCTTTTTGACGGTTGCATCCCGTGATTTGCAGACGCCTCTAAGCGGCATTGTCGGGATCGCCCAGTCTTTGCTGGATGATGCAAGCGGAAATGCCCGCAGGAGCTTGGAGCTGATCGTATCCAACGGCAAAAAGCTGAACAGGCTGGTGGACGACATTCTCGATTGGAACAGCTTGAAAAATGAGCGGATTGTTTTGCAGGATCGGGTTTTCCCGCTCAGATCCGCCGTGGACAACGCCGTGCTGCTGCTCCGCCCGCTGCAAAAGCCTTCGGTCTCTTTGATCCGGGAAATTCCGGATATGCTGATTTGTGCGGACGAGAGTAAAATGCAGCAAATTATCATTTATTTGCTCGGCATTGCGCTCAAACTTACGGAACAGGGCTGCGTCAAAATTTCCGCCGTTCAGAAACCGGATGTTTTGCAAATCAGCATCGAAGATACGAGCGATGGGATTCCGGAAGAACAGCTTGACATGATTTTTGAAGAGTTTTATCAAATCCTGTCTCTTGATACTGCGGGGCACCCAGGCCAAGGCTTCGGCCTCCCGATCGCCAAAAAATGGATTGAATTCATGGGCGGGACGATAACCATCCGCTCTGTTCCCGACGCAGGCTCCCAACTTATTTGCGAGCTGCCCGTTCCGGTTTTGGATGGCGGTTTGCAGCATGAAGTAGCGGCAGCGGCCGAAGAGGAAGAAGCGGCGTTCTATCCCGAGATTCACCCGGAAACAGCGACGATCCTCGTTGTGGAGGATGAGGAAGCGGACCGGCATGTCATCCGGAATTATTTAAACAAGCTGCCCCAGTGGAGGCTGGTTTTTGCCGCAAATGCCGAAGAAGCGCTGGAAATGGCGCATAAGGTTTACCCGGATCTAATTTTGCTTGATGTGCTGCTGTCGGACAAGGACGGCTACGAGCTGTGCAAAATGCTGCGCCAGTCGCCGCCGGTAGACGATTTGAAAATCATCCTGTTGACGGCAAAGGGGGCCGATGACGAACAAAAAGGGTATGATGCGGGAGCGGACGAATATCTTGCCAAGCCGATTGACCGCTTCGAATTAATCAACCGGATCAATGCTCATATCCAGTCCAGATGGTTTTTGCGCAAAGAAAGACAGCAGTTTTTTACAGACAGGCAGCTCGAGTTTTTGCGGCTGGCTTTCGAATTCAAGGAGGAGAACAAGGAAAAGCTTGCCGATAAGCTGTATGTAAAGTACGAAACGATTAAAAAAGATGTCAGGAAGATCAATCAATATTTCGCTTCCCGTTCTTTTTCGGAAGCGGCCGTACAAGCCAAGCGCAGAAACATCATTTGACCGCGCCCTGAACAAGAAGAGCCCGCGCTCGAACCGGAAGGTTCCGAGGCGGGCTTTTGTTCGCTCAAGCGGCGCCATCCCCCCGAAGCAGCCTTCTCCCTGTTCTTCCCGGAGCGCGCCTCTCCAGGCGAGCATCGCGCCGCTGCTTTGCCGCTCCTTTCGGCCGGTGATGGGCCAGGCCCGCTTGATATCACCGCTTTTGTTATGGGGGGGATCGAAATTCCCCCCGGCAAAAAGTGCGGGGGAACACACGTATACTGTCCGGTATTGGGCATCTCCGGTATAAAGGTGTTAGGTTCATCGAACCCAAACCATACCAACGGAGGAATGCTTCATGAAATTATGGAAAATTGTTTTAACTTTGGTTTTAGCGGTAACAGTCATCTTACCTTCCCAAGCGTTCGGCGCCTCCTCGACTTACAGCGGAGTTAGCGGGAAAAGATGGGTGCAGGAATTCCCCGGGTCCAGCAGTGTCAACGATTTGAGCAGCGGCTTCAAACCGAAGGCCGAAAAGTTCATTAAAGCAATGAAAGACGCAGGCATCACAGTTACGGTGAACGCTACTTTAAGGCCTAAAGAGCGCGCCTATTTGATGCACTATTCGTACAAAATCAGCAAAGGGCTGATCAGTCCGAAAGATGTCCCTGCCATGACCGGAGTCAACATCAAGTGGGTACACCCCGACGATGACAAAAGCTACACAAAATCGAAAAAAGGCGCAACGGAAATGGTCAACGCTTACGGCATTGTAGCGGCCCCTGCGCTTGACTCCGATCATATTCGCGGCAATGCGATCGATATGAACTCCCCGGTTACGAAATCGACTTCGATCAAAAAAGCGGACGGCACTTCCGTTACGATCAAAACGTATGCGGATCTCGTTGCAGTCGGCAAAACGTACGGCGTCTATCATCTGATGCCGATCGATAAAGACCCGGTCCATTGGTCCAGCGAAGCAAACTGAATAAGCGTCAAGCTTTTAAAACCGCCGGTACATCCGGCGGTTTTGTCATGCCCGGAGGGCGTTTGCGGCGCTGCATGGCGGGCAGGCATGAGACTTGAATGGCAGGCCGAGCCGATGGAGAAACCTGCGAAAACCCTATGACGCCGTGGACGTCTACTACGTTCTATTTGCGTATAAAGTGCAGGCTGCCCGGGAACCCACACGCCAGAGCTGACCGAACCATTTGCCTAGTTGCGCGAAGAAAAACCTGCAAAAGTACAGTTTTTGCACGACGGATGCGCTGGCCACGACAATTTCCTGCAATTGTGCAGGCTTTTCGCTTTGAACAGGGGCTCAGGTTCATTTTCATCGAAAATTCCTGCACAATCGCAGGCTTTTCGCCAAAATGAGCCATTCGCATGAAAAAAACCTGCACTTTTGCAGGTTTTCCCTCTGCCAGACCGCCTTCCTTGCTCCACAACCCGTGCAGGAGAGGCACGGCATGGAGAGAGCGTCTGTCCCCCCGCTGGTTCCTCTAACCCTTCATTTTTTCAGTAATCTGATTTTCCAGGTTTTTTGTACGTGTATAGAGATGTGCAGAGAGGGCGGTTTTCTCCCGCTGACAATAAACTTTGTCCCTGCTTGGACAAAAAGTAGTTATAAATCGGACAAAGCCCCGTATACATAGTAGTACCGGAAAGCAGAGTACAGGTTAGACGCGAGGGAAGAGGCAGTTGCAAAACTGCGTACCATTAAAGGAGGAAACAAGCATATGAAACATCAAAATTGGATTCGTTCAGCCGCTATCGCGGGGGTGATTGCCTTGCTGACTACGGGGTGCTCGATTTGGGGCTCCGGGCAAAAAGGCGACATCGATGCTCCTCCGCAAGCCGGTGCGGAGACAGACGCCAAGACAACCTCGTCAGCGGTAACGATCGATATGGCGGCGGACAATTCGTCGCAAATGACGGTTTATGTGAAGGACGCGAAAGGGTTTGTCGCGCCTGTAAGTCTGGGATTGCCGAAGACGCAGTCCGTAGCCCGCACAACGCTGGAGTACATGGTCGACGGAGGCCCGGTTGCGAGCTTGCTTCCTTCGGGATTTCAGGCGCTGCTTCCGAAAGGTACCAAGGTGCTCGGAGTTAATGTGCAGGCGGAGAAGAAGCAGGCTGTGGTAGACTTTTCCAAGGAGTTTTTGAATTATGACCAGCAGAATGAGCGCAAAATTTTGGAAGCAATCACGTGGACGCTTACCGGATTTCCGACGGTTGAAAAAGTGCAGCTTCGCGTGGACGGCAAAGAACTGAAAGAAATGCCGAAAGGCAAAACGCCGCTGGATACGCCGATGTCGCGTCTGATGGGCATCAACATCGAGAAGGCGGGGGATGCCGACTTCGGCCAGGCGACTCCGGTTACGCTGTATTTCATGAATCAAAACGATCAAAATTACAAATATTATGTACCTGTTACTCGCCTTGTCAAAAGAACCGACGATGTCGCCAAAGCGGTTGTCGACCAGCTGATCAAAGGGCCGGATCAGAAAAAAGGCTTGACCGCGGTCATGAACGCGACGACCGAAGTGAAGAGCGTAACGAAATCCGACGGGCTGATTACAGTCGATTTCTCCAACAAGCTGCTCGGTACGGATCAAAAAGCTTCCGCAGACGCGCTGCAGTCGGTGATCCTTTCGCTCACGGAAAATACGGGCGCCAGCAAGGTGCAAATCAAAGTGGACGGCGCCGTAAAAATTACGTCGACCGACAATCAAAACTACAGTAAACCCGTATCACGCCCAGCACATGTAAATCCGGTGAAGCTGTAGGCTGACCGGCTCACGACCTCTACGCGGCCGCTTGTTCGAAGGGCGACTGCGCTAGAGGTCTTCTCGATTACGAAATTCAAAAAAATGTAACTTTCCACATTTAAATGGAAATAAAACGGAAAATTGTTGGGAAAATCCCCTATTTTTTTTACAAAAGCGCTGCACTACATTACAATGATGCATATGGAAGAAGAGCTTCCTACCGGAAGCCCACAGGAGGAGAACTGCATGATGAGAATCAATGGAAGAACAAATGACGAATTACGGCCAATGAAAATAACCCCTCACTATAACAAACATGCGGAAGGGTCGGTGCTGATCGAGGTAGGAGATACCAAAGTCATCTGCACGGCGACCATCGAGGAGCGCGTCCCTCCTTTTATGAAAGGGCAGGGCAAAGGCTGGGTGACGGCGGAATATTCCATGCTGCCGCGGGCTACGCAGGTGCGCAATCAGCGCGAAGCCGCCAAAGGCAAGCTGGGCGGAAGGACGATGGAAATTCAACGGCTTATCGGCCGCGCGCTGCGTTCCGTCGTTAACCTGGAGGCGCTTGGCGAACGCTCGATCACGCTGGATTGCGACGTCATCCAGGCGGACGGCGGCACGCGGACGACGTCCATTACGGGGGCGTTCGTGGCGATGGCTTTTGCGATCAATAAGCTGGCAACGGATAAGCATTTGGCAAAGTTCCCGATCAACGACTTTCTGGCGTCCGTCAGCGTCGGCGTCATCGGCAGCGCGTCCCGTCTGGATCTCAACTATGAAGAGGACTCCCAGGCGAAGGTGGATATGAACGTCGTGATGACCGGGCAGGGCAAATTCGTGGAAATTCAGGGAACCGGCGAAGAGGCGCCGTTTTCGCGTCAAGAGCTGGATGAGCTGCTCGCACTGGCGGAGTCCGGCATTCGGACGATGATCGAGGAGCAGCGCAGGGTGCTCGGACCGATCAGCGATCGCATACGAGGGGTGCAACATGCAGCTGCAGAGTAAATTTGTCGTTATCGCAACGCGCAACGAAGGAAAAGTCAAGGAGTTTGCCGAGCTGTTCGGGCAAAAAGGGTACAAAGTCCGCAGCTTGGCCGATTACACGGATTTGCCGGACATCGTGGAGAGCGGCTCCACGTTCGCGGAAAATGCGCGCATCAAAGCACAGGTCATATCCGCGCATTTGCATGTGCCTGTGCTGGCGGACGACTCCGGCCTGTGCGTAGCCGCTCTCGGCGGAGCGCCGGGGGTGTACTCCGCCCGGTTCGCCGGCGAGGATGCCGCGGACGCCGACAACAACGCCAAGCTGCTGCGGGAGCTTGGCGCCATTCCTCCGGCGGACAAGCCCGCCGCCCAAAGCGGGCATCCGGAGCTGCTCAGCGAAGCTGCCTTCGTCTGCGCCCTGGCGCTGATCGATCCGGTCGGCAACGAGCTCGTTGAAGCCGAAGCGAGCTGTGACGGCTATATGATCGGCGAGCCCAGGGGCAGCGGCGGTTTCGGCTACGATCCGCTGTTTTACATTCCCGCTCTCGGCAAGACGATGGCGGAGCTGACGATCGAAGAAAAAAACCGGATGAGCCACAGAGCCAAGGCGCTTCGCATCTTTTTGGACAAGCTTTCCGCGAATTAGGAAAAAACAATAACAAACCTGCTTATCCGTTCTAAGGATTTAAGCAGGTTTTTCGCTTCTTCCGCCGGCCGATCAGCGGATCGATATTTTGTAAGTGCGCAGCCAGGTGTCCACTTGCGCCAAATAGGCGAAAAGCTGCGGACCGGTCATCAGCTGGCCGAACCAAGGGATATTGAAGTCCGTCGATTCGGATCTCGCCAGGTCACGGATTTTTTTCACGTCGATAAACGGCAAAATCGGGGACGAAGTATCGTCGAGGATGTCGAGCACCCAATTTCTTACCGCCGCCAAATAGTTCGGGTTGTGCGTTTTCGGATAAGGGCTCTTTTTGCGGGTGAGCACGTCATCGGGGAGAACGCCTTTGAGCGCTTTGCGCAAAATGCCTTTTTCCCGGTCTCCGGCCGTTTTAATTTCCCAGGGAATATTCCATACGTATTCGACCAGCCGGTGATCGCAGAACGGCACCCGCACTTCCAGCCCGACGGCCATGCTCATGCGGTCTTTGCGGTCCAGCAAAGTCGGCATGAAGCGGGTGATGTTCAAATAGGACATTTCCCGCATCCGGTTTTGCCGCTGCGTTTCTCCGGCGAGCCGCGGCACTTCGGCCAAAGCTTGCTGGTAACGGCTGCTTACGTATTCCGCAGGCTTGATCCAATCGACCAGATCCGGGGCGAGCAGATCGACGCGATTGGCCAGCTTGAGCGACCAGGGGAAAGTGCCGGCCTCCAGCGCTTCATCCCGGTGAAACCAGGGGTAGCCGCCGAAAATTTCGTCCGCAGCTTCGCCGGATATGGCGACTGTCGCTTCTTTTTTGATTTCGCGGCAAAACAAATACAGCGAACCGTCGACATCGGCCATCCCCGGCGTATCGCGAGCAAAGACGGCGGTTTTCAGCGATTCGACGAGCTCGGGAGTGTCGAATTCGATGGCGTGGTGCACGGTGCCCAAATGTTCAACCATTCTTTTGATCCACGGGGCATCCGCATTCGGCTGAAAGACACTCTCTTTAAAATGTTTGTCATTATCGACATAATCTACCGAAAAAGTGTGCAGGGCGCCTTTTCCGCTCTCCTTATAGCGGCCGGCGGCCAAAGCGGTCAGCGCGCTGGAATCGAGCCCGCCGGACAGCAGCGTGCAAATCGGCACGTCCGACACGAGCTGGCGTTCCGCGGTATCTTTCAGTAGCTCGCGGATGCGGAGCGCCGTCGCATCGACATCGTCCGGATGCGGCTGGCTTTCCAGCTTCCAGTAGGCCCGTATGGACAAGCCGTTGCGGTCAAACACGGCGCAGTGTCCGGGCTTCAGCTCCGCCATGCCCCGGTAAATGCCGTGTCCCGGCGTGCGGGCAGGGCCTACGGCGAATATTTCCGCCAAGCCTTCGGCGCCGACCTCCGCTTTAAAATCGGGGTGAGCCAATATCGCTTTGGGCTCCGACCCGAACAGCAGAACTTCGTTCTGATGAGAATAAAAAAGCGGCTTTACGCCGAGCCGGTCTCTGACCAAGTATAGGGTCTGTTCCTGATCGTTCCAGGCGGCGAAGGCAAAAATGCCGTTGAGCCGGTCGACGCAAGCCCGCCCCCATTCGATAAAGGAAACTAGCAGCACTTCCGTATCGCAAGTGGTGTGAAAGACGTGGCCGCGGGCCTTGAGCTCTTGCGTCAGCTCCGGAGCGTTGTACAGCTCCCCGTTATATACGATCGTGTACGTGTAGTCGCCTTGTTTCCGAATCATCGGCTGGGCTCCGTTTTCCGGGTCCATGACGCTGAGTCGGCGGTGGCCAAGCGCGCAATGCTGCGAGATCCATGTGCCGGAAGCATCCGGTCCGCGCAGGTTCATGGTTTCCGTCATATTTTCTAGAATGGACGGGTATTGAGTCAGGTCTTTCCGCCAATCGATCCATCCCGTGATTCCGCACATAGACGTTCATCCCTTTCCTTAAGAGAGCATGATGATAAAGGGTATGCGTACGGCATTTGGAAAATGTCTGTCCCCCGGGAGGCGCCCCGGCATTTCGGCAGTTTTGTATTTTATTACAAGGACTGTTACAATAAATAAAATCAAACTAGTTACTAAACGATAAAGGTGATGACCGATGAAAAAGAAACATTCCAAAGCCCAGATCGATTATTTGGCAGCGAGAGAACATTTTCTGCAAATCAGCAAGCAAGCCGATAAACGCATTGCCCAGCTGAAGGAGCAAGGCAAAGAAGTCGGACAAGCGGAAATGGAAGAAATTGTGGAGCGCGTCGGATTGCATCGGGCGTACAACGATTTGACGCATGCCGAGAACGTTCTGATCAACTGGACGCATACGGCCATTAAAAGCGAACCGACGTTCGTCAGCAAGCGCGCTGAATTTGAAGAGCTTTACGAAAACATCAAAACGAACGCAGAGGCGAGAGGCGCTATTTTGAATCTGGCGATGCGTTTAAATTTAGAGCTTGCGTGAGACTCTATAGAGGCAGTGCCATTATTTCTTCAGGAGGCGAATGCTCATGGATAGCCATTTCATCAGCAAGCTGCACGACAAGCAGAGAAAAGCCGAGAAGAATTTAAGGACTCAAGGCCACAAACGGCCCGGCGACAAATTGCCGAACCGCAAGCACTGACGTCTGATGGCACCACCAAGAGCCTGTCGGGATATGTTCCCGGCGGGCTTTTGCACCTGCTCTTCAATAACCTGATAGTTACAGCATACTTGAGCGGCCGCGGACCCATACTATAGTTGTAATTACTCAATTCGTCGGGAGGCAGGCCATCATGAGCAAAAGGAAAAGCATGAACTCCAAAATGCAAAGCGCGGCAGACCATTCCAAACAGTCCGAGCGGATTCAAGAAAACCTGAACTCGACCGAGCCCGGTCATCATCCGCCAAACAGACCGTCCGTATAAGCGTACGGAGATCCAGAAGAGCCGCAACCGAACGGGTTGGCGGTTTTTTTCGTGAATGCGAAAGCGCTGCCAAGTAAAATTTAGTTGTCCGCCTCCGCACTATACGGTAAGATGGGTAGTAGAATTTCAGCTAGACTTGAAAATTTCATAACGGAAATGGGTGTTTGTCCGATATTCGTCATGAGCTGTTCGCTTATGCGGTCACCGGCAAGCTTAAAAGGGAAGTCCGGTTCAAAGCCGGCGCGGTCCCGCCACTGTAAACAGGAGAGTCGCAGCAACAAAGCCACTGATTGCACAGCCGATCGGGAAGGCCGCTGCAGACGATGACACTGAAGCCAGGAGACCTGCCTATTTGCACAGCACTGTTAGGTACCTACGGGAGATAGGGAAGGTGTGAGATGAGCTATCGGCAATTCATGAGGATAGGCGTCTTTCCCTTTTTGGTTAAAGGGGAGGGCGCTTTTTTAGATTTGCGCCTAAATGGCGGACGCAGCCGCGCGTGACGCGAAGTGACCTGGCCTGGCCGGATGCGGCCGATTGTTCCCAGCGCGCCTCTCCCGCGCAGGTTTGCTGGGCTGGCTAGTAAGTGTAAAAGCCCCTCCATGCCGTTGGGCGGCGGAGGTACCCGCGCAGGTTTGCTGGGTTGGCTAGCAAGTGTAAAAGCCCCTCCATGCCGTTGGGCGGCGGAGGTACCCGCGCAGGTTTGCTGGGTTGGCTAGCAAGTGTAAAAGCCCCTCCATGCCGCTGGGCGGCGGCACCCACGCAGGTTTGCTGGGCTGGTTAACAAGGGGGTACGAAATGGCCGGGTATGGAGAAAACCTGCGAAAGTGCAGTTTTTTTCTATGAAAATAGTTCATTTTGGCGAAAAAGCCTGCGAAAGTGCAGGAATTTTCGATTAAAACGGTTCTTAGTTTGCGTATCCACCGAAAAGCCTGCACTTTTGCAGGAATTTTTCGCTGCCAGCGTATCGGCGAGCAAAAGGATGTACTTTTGCAGGCTTTTTCGGGTTGCCGATGACATACCAGCCCTAGAGGGCGCGTTTTTCAACGTTTAAGCTTTTTTTGTGCATGTGAACATTTAGTCGGTTTCCGCGGCCAACCGGATTGCGGAATTTTTAAATGCGGAAAAGAAGGTTGACAACTTGCAGCAAGTTATTGATAATCAATAGTAATTATTACTATTAAAATCGAGACAAACAGTTGTGATTGCAACGGGCAATTGCGGCGCATCCGCATCTCCCGGGCGCTCGTACCGGATCCTGAGCTGATCTGTGCCGAACCTTTCTGCCTTGGACGTTTACGTTCAGTCGCGTGTGCTCGACCGACCGCCATTATGCAGTGAAGGCGAGTGAGCTGCTGAAGGAAGCGGCCTATTGCTTTCTTTCCCGCGATATTGCCGTAAGAGCCTCGTTGTGCGATCGTATCGCATTTATCGATTAGGCGTTATTGTCGAAGCGGGGAGCGCGTCAGAGCTTATTTACAGGCCCAGTCACGCTTGTACGGCGGCTTTGATGGCGGATGTGCCATTCTACCTGAATTCGGTTGAAAGGATGATTGAAATGACAACGTGGGATTTATCGACAGTCAGGCATCATGTTCTGATTTGCAACGGCGGCTCGTGCCTGCGCAAACAGGGCGACGAAACGACGGCGGCAATCCGCGAAGAGATTTCCAGGCTCGGCGCCGAGCGGCTTATACATACGACGCGAACGAGATGCAACGGCCGCTGCGAGGATGCCTGTGTCGTTACGGTGTATCCTGAAGGCATATGGTATCAAAAAATGACGCCGGAAACCGGCCGGCGGCTCGTTCGCGAGCATTTGCTGGACGGCAAGCCGCTTGAGGAACATATGATTTATACGTACGAGCATCGCTTCACACCAACGGGAACAAGCGTCCCCGGCGTCGATCGCGCCAAATCGAAGTGACAAGCTTCGCCATCCGCATCAAAGACGATCGGATATGTTTTTGCCCTGCCGCTTGCGGGGCGATTTTTTTTATAGTTTGATAGACGGCAAAAAAGACCGCGAAATCTCGCGGCCTCTTTCATTTAAAGGACGTCCCAGGAGGGATTCGAACCCCCGACCGTACGCTTAGAAGGCGTATGCTCTATCCTGCTGAGCTACTGGGACACATACGTGAATCGCCTGCGGTTTCAATCCGTTTTTGGCGAAGCAAGAGTTATATTATCATATGGTTTTCGTTCAAGTCAACCCCCGAATGAAAAGTTTATTTTGCAATCCGCATCGCAATCAAGTACACTGACACCATCGAGGAGTCCGGCGGTTGGAGCTGCTTTTGTGTTTGCCGAGTTCGCCCGCCAGACTTCCAGATCGTTTTTGAGGTGATGAAAATAGCCGGGCAATTTTTGAATAACGTGGTCCTTTTCCCGAAAACGGAGCAGTTTTACGAGGAAGAGCTGACCCGATTTTTGCAAAGAGAGCAGTATGGCGAAGCTGTGGAGCTGCTGTCTTTTTTGCTGAGATTTCCGCGGGACGGCGACCGCAAGGCGGAACAGTGGGAAGCGCTGCTGAGCTGGCTGCAAACGATGATGCCGAATGCGGTGATTCCCGGGGCGCTTTCGCCGGAAGAGGAGCAGGAGACGACGGAGGAGGAAATGCTTCGCCAGTACGTCGAGGAGAAGGCGTCCGTCGACACCGCTTTCGTCGACAAGCTTTTGCGCATGCTGCGCAAGGGGACGCTCGAACAGCAGCTGGCTGCGCTGGAGCAGCTCGGTTTTGTGAAACATCCGGAGGCCGCCGCTGCGGTCCGGGAATGGCTGCGGGACGCGCCGCGCCATCCGATCCTGCAATTCAAGGCGCTGCAGGCTCTGAAGCACATGGGCGAGAGCGGGGCGATACACCTGTTCAAAAACGGGAAGCACGTTTTCGTCGAGATCGAGGAGACGCCGCTGTGCGCCGAGGAATTCCCGGCTCAAATACGCGACATGATCCGCAGAATCGCGGACACCAGCGAAAGGAATCAGCCGGACTTCGCTTTTTTTGCCGAGCGGACTTGGCAGGAATTTCTCGCCTACGCGTACGGAACCCCCCTCTACAGCGGTCTGCTCGCGCAGGAAGAGGGCATCGTCGATATTTGGGCCTCGGCTCTGCACGCCGTGCTGCAGGAGAAATTGTTCGGTTCCGCCGACCATGAAGAGCATCGGGAAATGTACGGCATCACGGATTCCATGCACCTTTCCTGGAAGCAAGCTTACGCCGCGCTCCGCAAGTATTTGGAGTTCATGACCCCGGAGCAATCTTAGTTCTAAAGCGCGCCTTGAAATGAAAAAGTAATATGTTATAATAGAATGGTTATAATGGCAAGTAGAGGTGTTAGAGTTGTCGCTTCACTCGCCAGAACGTGAAAATATGTCATGGTACATTTTTGGAGGGGAAGGCATAAAATGAAAGCAAGTTGGGAAAAAATAGAGAAGAACGTAGGCGTTCTTGAAGTGGAAGTTGGCGCAGAGCGCGTCGCAGATGCACTTGATAAAGCATTCAAAAAAGTATCCGCGAAAGTGAACGTTCCGGGCTTCCGCAAAGGCAAAGTGCCTCGTTCCATCTTTGAAGCTAAATTTGGCGTGGAAAGCTTGTACCAAGACGCTCTGGATATCATTTTGCCAGAGGCATACGTGCAAGCGGTTGAAGAAGCGGGCATCGATCCGGTCGACCGTCCTGAAGTGGACGTTGAACAATTCGGCAAAGGCCAGGCTTTGAAGTTCAAAGCGAAAGTAACCGTTAAACCGGAAGTAACTCTGGGCGATTACAAAGGACTCGAAGTTGAAGTTTCCGACGCCAACGTTACGGACGAAGAAGTGAACGAAGAGCTGAAGCGTCTGCAGCAGCGCCATGCGGAACTTGTCGTTCTTGAAGAAGGACAAGCAGCAAACGGCGACGTTGTTGTTCTCGACTTCGAAGGATTCGTTGACGGCGAAGCGTTCCAAGGCGGCAAAGCGGAGAAATATTCCCTTGAGCTTGGATCGGGCAGCTTCATCCCGGGCTTTGAGGATCAACTGGTTGGTCTGGCCAAAGACGAAGAGAAGGAAGTTAACGTAACGTTCCCTGAGAACTACCATTCCGAAGAGCTGAAAGGCAAAGAGGCTGTGTTTAAAGTGAAAATTCACGAGATCAAACGCAAAAACCTGCCTGAGCTCGACGATGAGTTTGCCAAAGACGTAAGCGAGTTCGATACGCTTGACGAATACAAGGAAGACACGAAAAAACGTCTTCAAGAGCGTAAAGAAAACGATGCTGCGGCTGCAAAAGAAACGGCGGTTGTCGAAAAGGCGGCTGCTAACGCGGAAGTGGAAATTCCGGCGGCAATGGTTGAAGCCGAGCTTGACGTTATGGTAAAAGAGTTCGAAAGACGTCTCCGCTCGCAAGGCATGACGCTTGAGATCTACTACCAGTTCTCCGGCCAAAACGAAAGCGTGCTGAAAGATCAAATGAGAGAAGACGCCGAGAAGCGCGTCCGCAACAATCTCGTTCTGGAAGCGATCGCGGCGGCAGAAAATATGACCGTATCGGAAGAGGAAATTGACTCGGAACTGGAAAAATACGCGCAATCTTACCAAAGATCTGCTGAAGAGCTTCGCACCCTCTTTGCTTCCAACGGAAGCCTGGACGGTTTGAAGAACGACCTCGTTGTAAGAAAAACCGTAGATTTCCTGCTTGAAAATAGCAAGAATGTTTCCGCAGCAGTGTAAATAAGGTAAGTAAAGGCACGTACGTAATGTTGGCGTGCCTTTCTTTTACCCTATTTTACCTCGGATTATTGCCCGATTGCGCGCGAATTGTCCGGCGGCGCAGGCATTGCCCGAAAAAATGACTTTGCTGCGCAAACGTGTTAAACTAGTGACTAAAGCTGGAAAAAGAGGGCCTGTCGTATGCCGTTCTCTTCTCCGGTGAAAATCCCGTAAAGGGTGAAACATGGCAATTGCCGTTAAGGAGTTGGTACAATGAGTCTTATTCCTATGGTAGTGGAACAAGAGAGTCGTGGCGAAAGGTCTTACGACATTTATTCGCGTCTGCTCAAGGACCGCATCATTTTCATCGGCAGTGCGATCGATGACGATGTTGCTAATTTGGTCATTGCCCAGCTGCTCTTTTTATCCGCTCAGGATGCTGAGAAGGATATCCACCTATATATCAATTCCCCGGGAGGATCCGTAACGGCAGGGATGGGTATCTTCGATACCATGCAGTTCATCAAGCCGGACGTGTCCACCATTTGCGTGGGAATGGCGGCAAGCATGGGGTCTTTGCTGCTGACGGCAGGGGCCAAAGGCAAGCGATTCGCGCTGCCTAATGCGGAAGTCATGATTCACCAGCCGCTCGGTGGCGTCAGAGGTCAAGCGACTGATATCAAAATCCATGCGGATTGGATTATCAAAACGAAGCAAAAGCTCAACCAGATATACGTGGAGCGTACGGGACAGCCGCTTGAAAAGATCGAAAGAGACACCGATCGCGATAACTTTATGAGCGCTGAAGAAGCGAAGGCATACGGGTTAATCGACGAGGTTATCACTCGAAACGACTTGAAATAAAGGAGTGATCCCATGTTTAAATTTAACGATGAAAAAGGCCAACTCAAATGTTCCTTTTGCGGGAAATCCCAAGACCAAGTTCGCAAGCTTGTTGCCGGTCCGGGAGTCTACATTTGCGATGAATGTATAGAGCTTTGCACGGAGATTGTTGAAGAAGAGCTGGGCCACGAGGAAGAGCTGGATCTGAAAGACGTTCCCAAGCCGAAAGAAATCCGCGCCATTTTGGATCAATACGTGATCGGCCAGGAGCAGGCGAAAAAGTCGCTGGCTGTAGCCGTTTACAACCATTACAAACGGATTAATTCGCAAAACAAGCTTGAAGATGTGGAACTGCAAAAAAGTAATATCGTCCTTTTAGGACCGACAGGAAGCGGTAAAACGCTGCTTGCACAGACGCTTGCCAAAATTTTGAACGTTCCGTTCGCCATCGCCGACGCGACTTCTTTGACGGAAGCGGGCTACGTGGGCGAAGACGTGGAAAACATTTTGCTCAAGCTGATTCAAGCGGCCGATTACGATGTGGAGAAAGCCGAGCGCGGCATCATTTACATCGATGAAATCGATAAAGTGGCGCGCAAATCGGAAAACCCGTCGATTACAAGAGACGTATCCGGCGAAGGCGTACAGCAGGCGCTGCTCAAAATCTTGGAAGGTACGGTTGCTTCTGTTCCTCCGCAAGGCGGACGCAAACACCCGCATCAAGAATTCATCCAAATCGATACGACCAACATTCTGTTTATTTGCGGCGGCGCTTTCGACGGCCTGGAGCAAATCATCAAGCGCAGAATCGGTAAAAAAGTGATCGGCTTCAGTACGGACGGCGGCAAAGTCGATCTGAAACCGGGCGAATATTTGTCCATGGTGCTTCCTGAGGACTTGCTTAAATTCGGGTTGATTCCCGAGTTCGTAGGGCGCCTTCCGGTCATTTCCACTTTGGAGCCGCTGGACGAAGAAGCTTTGGTGCGCATTCTTTCCGAGCCGAAGAACGCTCTCGTGAAGCAATATCAAAAAATGCTCGATATGGATAATGTCGCACTGGAATTCGAGGCGGATGCGCTTGACGCTATCGCCAAAGAAGCGATCAAGCGCAACACCGGCGCGCGCGGCTTGCGGGCGATTATCGAGAGCATCATGCTCGACGTGATGTTCGAGGTGCCTTCGAGAACTGACATTTCTACCTGCAAGGTGACGAAAGAAACGGTGCAAAACAAGCTTGCGCCTGTTCTGACGACCAAAGACGGCCAGTCGGCCGGCAAAAAGAAGGAAGAAAGCGCGTAACCCACAATTTCACATTCAATCCTACAGCCTCCAATCCGGTTTCCGTCAGGAAATTGGAGCGGAGGATGTTTGGTGTCATGGGGAGAGAAACCAGGATGTTTCACAGAAAAGAGACGAGAGCTGTTCGGGTCGGGGATTTGACGATCGGCGGCAGCAATGAAGTCATTATTCAAAGTATGTGTACGACGAAAACTGCGGATGTGAAAGCGACTGTAGCCGAAATTCTCCGTTTGGAAGAAGCCGGCTGCCAGATTGTTCGTGTAACGGTCAACAACAAGGAAGCTGCGGAAGCTATCAAGGAGATCAAAAAGCAGATTCATATCCCTCTGGTGGCGGATATTCATTTCGATTACCGTCTGGCGCTTATGGCGATCGAAAACGGCATTGATAAAGTCCGGATCAATCCGGGAAATATCGGACGCCGCGAGAAAGTGGAAGCTGTCGTAAAAGCGTGCAAGGAGCGCGGCATTCCTATCCGCATCGGAGTTAACGCAGGCTCACTGGAGAATCATCTGCTGGAGAAATACGGCTATCCTACCCCTGAAGCGATGGTGGAAAGCGCGCTGTTCCATATCAATATCCTGGAAGAACTCGATTTCCACGATATTATCGTATCGCTCAAAGCTTCGGACGTGCCGATGGCGATCGCCGCTTACTCCAAAGCTGCCCAAGCCTTCAACTATCCGCTGCATCTCGGGATTACCGAGGCAGGCACGCTGTTTACCGGCTCCGTCAAGAGCGCCGCGGGTATCGGAGCGCTCTTGAACATGGGCATCGGCAACACGGTGCGCATTTCACTCAGTACGGACCCTGTGGAAGAAGTGAAGGTGGCCCGCGAACTGCTGAAGACGTTCGGCCTCATTACGAACGCCGCTACGCTGGTGTCCTGCCCGACCTGCGGCCGGTTGGACATCGACCTGTTCTCCATTGCGAATGAGGTGGAGGACTACATTTCCCGGATCAAGGTGCCGATCAAAGTGTCCGTGCTCGGCTGCGCGGTTAACGGGCCGGGAGAAGCCCGCGAAGCCGATATCGGCATTGCCGGCGCGCGCGGAGAAGGCTTGCTGTTCCGCTACGGCGAAATGATCCGCAAAGTCCCGGAAGCAGATCTGCTGAACGAGCTGAAAAAGGAAATCGATTCAATTGTCGATGCATACGAAAAAACCGGAGTCATACCGGGACGCAAACACTAACAGAAATGTGAAGAAGCCGTTTAAGGTGCAGCAAAGGGCCTGAACGGCTTTTTTGCTTTTTGCAGGCCGCGGCAGCACCTGTGAGAGCGCAGCCTGCCAAACAGCAGCCTTGCCAGCCCTTCAGCTCCCCACCTGCCAGAAGTTTTGAATAGCCTCGATCATTCTCGCCAGTTCCATCACAAGTGTCTGGAAAACCCGCCAAATAGTATTCGCTCCCACCAAATAGCATGCCGCCGCACACCGTCTTAAACTAGCTTGTCACCCTGCAAAACTGTAAAAGTGCAGGTTTTTTCTGCGGAAATGGCCAGTTTGGCGAAAAAGCCTGCGATAGTGCAGGAATATTTGGTCATGACGGGCATAACTCAAGTTTCAGGGTTAAAAAACTGCAGATTTGCAGGAATTCATCGTGCCAGGCGCATACGTGAGCAAAAAGATGCACTTTTGCAGGTTTTTTTACCATACGAAACTGCCGACGTGTTTGCACCACGCCATCAGCACTCATCGCACGGGGCCGGTAACGCTTTCGCACCGCGCGATCAGCGCTCACCGCGGGGCGAGAGCAGCACAACAGCGGTCAACCTCGCGCCATAGTAAGCGAGCTTTGCGACGAAAGACCGCCTCCCGCAATGGGCGAGCGATGTTTCACATGCGCGCAGCAAGGGCGAAGCCCGCGGCTGAACGCCGCGATGCATCCGCCATTTGGGCAGCGTCTTTTTTGTCGCGAATATTATGCCGCAACCGGAAGCATAATGAATGAATCTGGAAAGCATTTGCTTTCTATGCTAATTTTTGGCGAAAAATAATAAGGAGAATGAATGATGATCAGGATTCAATTACAACGCATCGGCAAACTGGCGCTCCCGCTGCTTATTGGCGCGTGCCTGCTCCTGCTTCCGTACCCGTCGGCCGCTTCGGCCGATCCGGCTGCGCCGCTGCAGCTGCCTGCCGTGCCGTCCGGCAAGCGGGTTGCAATCGTCATCGACGATTTCGGCAACGGCATGGACGGCACCGAACAAATGATGAGCATGCCGATTCCGCTCACGATCGCCGTCATGCCTTTTTTGCGGACGACTAAGCAGGATGCCGAACTGGCACACGAAAAAGGCCACGAGGTCATTCTACACCTTCCTATGGAGCCTGTGTCAGGCAAGCCGAGCTGGCTCGGGCCGGGAGCGATCACAACCGATCTGTCCAACGAGGAGATCCGCAAGCGCGTAATAGCGGCGATCGACGACGTTCCTTATGCGGTCGGCATCAACAACCATATGGGCTCGAGAGCTACGTCGGACGAACGCGTCATGAAAATCGTCGTCGAGGTATGCAGGGAAAGAGGCTTGTTCCTGCTCGACAGCCGAACTTCCCACAAAAGCGTGATGACGAAGCTGGCCGCGGAAATGGGAGTTCCGTATGCGGAAAACCAGCTGTTTTTCGACGATACTTATACGTACGGCCACATCAGCAAGCAAATGGCCAGATTCAAAAAGCTCCTGCAGCAGCAAGAGCAATGTATAGCAATCGGCCATGTAGGGCCGCCCGGCAAAAAAACCGCGCAAGTCATTCAAGAAGCGATTCCCTCGATTCAGAAAGAGGCGACATTTGTTACGATCTCCCAAATCGTCAAAATGCCGGCGCGTTAACGCGGATGGATCATGGCAAAATATTGCTGGACCGCGCTGCTGATCGCTTCCGCGATGCGAGCTTGATGATGGGAGTCGTTCAGCAGCTTCCGGTCGGTTTTATTCGAAATAAATCCCATCTCCACGATGACTGTCGGACATTTGGTGTAGCGGAGAACGAAATATTTTTTGCCCGGCACGGGAAGCTCATGGGTTCCGTACAGCCGGTTCAGGGAATGCTGCAGCAAATTGGCGAGCAGAATGCTTTCCGATTGATTTTGATAAATGACGAGCGGCCCTCGCCGGTCCGATTTGCCCGACCAGTTAATGTGCATGCTGAGCATCATTTTGGGACGAATGGCATTGGCGATCCCCGCGCGCTGCGCCAAGTCTTTGCGGTGCCTTCCTCCGTACGACCAATGATTGTCCTCGCTTAAGGCGTAGTCCGTATTGCGGTTTATGATAACCCGGTAGCCTTTCTTTTTTAACAGCTTATACGTTTTTTTCGAAATGGCGAGATTCAGGTCTTTTTCCTGGTATTTTCCATACAAGGCCCCGCTGTCGATACCGCCGTGTCCGACATCGAGCAGCACATCGGCATTCGGCAGGAGCGGGTTATCCGCGTGAGCGTCTGCACCTCCGAGACAAAGGCTTAATAACAGCATAATGACAGCCGAACCTAGCTTCATGACGCCACATCCTTTTTACATCAATCTCTCCCCTTTATCCTTCTTCCGAATGAAGACGATCATTCATCCTGCAAAAGTTTGCATAGTTTGGATTAACCTGCTTGCGCCTCGGGAATAATGGGGATAGGGTGCTGGTACGATGGCCATTTTCAAATTTGGGAGGTTATGTATGATGAGTTTAAGTATTATTCTCATGGTAATTCAAGTTTTTTTCGCCGTTGTGATCGGACTGTATTTTTGGAATTTGCTGCGCAATCAGCAGACGAACCGTTCTGCTGTCGATAGAGAATCCAAGAAGGAACTGGAGAAGCTGAGAAAGCTCCGCTCCATATCGCTGACAAAGCCGTTGTCCGAGAAAACGAGACCGTCCTCCATGCAGGATATCGTCGGGCAAAAAGAGGGGCTCAAAGCTCTGAAAGCCGCGCTGTGCGGGCCAAATCCGCAGCACGTCATCATTTACGGCCCTCCGGGCGTCGGCAAAACGGCCGCGGCGCGGGTCGTTCTGGAAGAAGCCAAAAAAAATCAGGAATCCCCTTTCCGGCATGATTCCAAATTTACTGAGATTGACGCAACGACAGCGCGTTTTGACGAGCGGGGCATCGCCGATCCGCTGATCGGTTCGGTGCATGATCCGATTTATCAAGGAGCGGGAGCTATGGGCGTAGCCGGCATTCCGCAGCCCAAACCGGGCGCTGTGACGAAAGCGCACGGCGGCATCCTGTTTATCGATGAAATCGGCGAATTGCATCCGATTCAAATGAACAAATTATTAAAGGTGCTGGAAGACCGCAAAGTATTTCTCGAAAGCGCCTATTACAGTTCGGAAGATACGAATATTCCCAACTATATCCACGATATTTTCCAAAATGGGCTGCCTGCCGATTTCCGCCTGGTCGGGGCTACGACACGCACGCCTAGCGAAATTCCGCCGGCCATACGCTCGCGGTGTCTGGAAATTTATTTCCGCCCGCTGCTTCCCGAAGAAATCGGTGAAATTGCCGAAAAAGCGCTGCAAAAGATCGGTTTTCAAGAAAGTCCGGCAGCGGTTAATGTCGTGAAGAAATACGCCACGAACGGCAGGGAAGCCGTCAACGTCATTCAACTGGCCGCGGGCATTGCGCTGACCGAGAAGAGAAGCGGAATTGCAGCCGCCGACATCGAGTGGGTGGTGAACAGCTCGCAAATCCCGCCCCGGCCGGAAAAGAAAGTACCGCAGCAGCCGCAAATCGGTTTCGTCAACGGGCTTGCCGTGTACGGCCCGAATCAGGGAACGCTGCTGGAAATTGAAGTGATTGCGATCCCGACCGCGTCCGCCGGTGCCGGGAAATTCAATATTACGGGCGTTGTCGACGAAGAAGAAATGGGCGGAGGCTCCCGCACCATTCGCCGAAAAAGCATGGCCCGCGGCTCCGTCGAGAACGTGCTGACCGTGCTCCGCAAGCTCGGGATGAACACGGCCGATTACGATCTGCATATCAATTTTCCGGGCGGCGTTCCGATCGACGGCCCTTCGGCCGGCGTTTCAATGGCGACGGCGATTGCGTCGGCCATACATAAAGTTCCGGTCGACAACAAGCTCGCGATGACGGGCGAAATGAGCATCCACGGCAAAGTGAAGCCCGTAGGAGGTGTCGTAGCCAAAGTGGAGGCGGCTTTTCAGGCCGGAGCGACAAAAGTGATCATTCCTAAGGAAAACTGGCAGGAAATGTTCGCCGATCTCCCGGGCGTTGAAGTGACGGCGGTGGAATCGATCGAAGAAGTGCTGAAAATCGCTCTCGGCATCGAGCTGCAGGATAACGTCATCCCGATGCCGCTATCTCCGGAACGCTCGATCTCCGCTTCCTCCCTGCCGATTCTGCATGCCAAATCGCCAAATACGATCGATTCCTAGGAGTCTGGCGGGTGAATCGCGTACCCCGCTATGCACAAAAGTAACTCCGCCCGCCAGACTCCTAGAAGACTTGACGCAAAATGTCAGGTTGCCGATTGGTGTTTTGCTTGCAGTTTTGATAAAATGTAAAAGCGATAAAGGGATACAATTTCTAGGAGGTGCAGAGGATGGGACCCGGTAAAAACAAAGTGCGCAGACTGCCGCTATTGCCTTTAAGGGGATTGTTAGTCTATCCGAGTATGGTGCTACATCTGGACGTGGGACGGGAGAAATCGGTGAAAGCCCTGGAGCGGGCAATGGTCGATGACAGCATGATTCTCCTCTGCTCCCAGTCTGAGATCAACATAGAAGAACCCTCCAAGGAGGATATTTACCGCGTAGGCACGATCGCCAGAGTCCGGCAAATGCTGAAGCTGCCCAACGGGACGATCCGCGTTCTGGTCGAAGGCGTGCTGCGCGCCGAAATCAGCGAGTACCTCGCAAATGACGAGTACTACGAAGTCACGGTCAGAGAGCTGCCGGAGCAGGAAGTCACCGACCCTGAGATCGACGCTTTGATGCGGACGGTGCTTAACCAGTTCGAGCATTACATCAACCTTTCGAAAAAGGTGACGCCCGAAACGCTTGCGGCGGTTTCCGATATTGACGAGCCCGGCCGGCTGGCCGATGTCATATGCAGCCACTTGTCCCTGAAAATAAAAGACAAGCAGGACATTTTGGAAACGGTCGATGTGCGCGAGCGGCTGGAGAAAATGCTGAACATTTTGAATAACGAGCGGGAAGTGCTCGAACTCGAACGCAAAATCAGCCAGCGCGTCAAGAAGCAGATGGAGAAGACGCAGAAGGAATATTACCTTCGCGAGCAGATGAAAGCGATCCAGAAAGAGCTTGGCGACAAGGAAGGCCGGGCCGGCGAGGCCGATGAGCTGCGCAACCAGCTCAGCGAAGCCGAGCTGCCGGAGAAGGTTAGAGAGAAGGTTGAGAAGGAAATCGAACGGCTGGAAAAAATGCCGTCCACTTCCGCGGAAGGCGGAGTGATCCGCAACTATATCGATTGGCTGCTCAGCCTGCCTTGGTCGAAAAGAACCGAGGACGACCTTGATATCGCCAAAGCCGAAGCGATCCTGGATGAGGATCATTACGGGCTGGAGAAGCCCAAAGAACGGGTGCTTGAATATTTGGCCGTACAGAAGCTGGTCCAAAAGCTGAAGGGCCCCATTCTTTGTCTGGTCGGTCCTCCGGGGGTAGGGAAAACCTCCATCGCGCGTTCCATAGCCAGATCGATGAACCGCCAGTTCATCCGAATTTCGCTCGGCGGCGTCCGCGATGAAGCGGAAATCCGCGGCCATCGCCGCACTTATGTCGGCGCCATGCCGGGGCGCATCATCCAAGGGATGAAAAATGCCGGCTCGAACAATCCGGTATTTTTGCTGGACGAAATTGATAAAATGGCGATGGACTTCCGCGGCGACCCGGCTTCGGCGCTGCTCGAAGTACTCGATCCCGAGCAGAACAGCACTTTTAGCGATCATTTCATTGAAGTACCGTTCGATCTGTCCAGCGTCATGTTTGTGACTACCGCCAACGCCGTGCACAATATTCCCCGGCCGCTTCTGGATAGGATGGAAGTGCTTTACATCCCGGGCTACACGGAAATCGAGAAGCTGCAAATTGCAAAGCGGTATTTGCTGCCCAAGCAGAAGAAGGATCATGGCTTGCAGGAGGAGCAGCTGGCCGTCGATGAAACGGCTCTGATGAAAATGGTCCGCGAATATACGCGCGAATCGGGCGTGCGGAACCTTGAGCAGCAGGTCGCGAGCATGTGCCGCAAAGCGGCCAAACAGATCGTTTCCAACTCGTCCGAGACGGTTCACGTAACCGATGACAACTTGAAAGATTTTCTCGGCCCTGCCAAATTCCGCTACAACATGGCGGAGGAGAAGGACCAGATTGGCGCCGTGACAGGCCTTGCCTGGACGGAAGTAGGCGGCGATACGCTCGTCATTGAAGTGACGGTGATGCCGGGAACGGGCAAGCTGACGCTGACAGGCAAGCTCGGCGATGTGATGAAGGAGTCCGCTCAGGCCGCCTTCAGCTATACGCGCAGCCGCGCGGAGCATTTCGGCATTGCGCCGGATTTTCACGAGAAGAACGATATACACATTCATATCCCGGAAGGCGCAATTCCGAAGGACGGACCGTCCGCAGGAATTACGATGGGAACGGCGCTTATCTCGGCGCTGACGAACATTCCGGTGTCCCGCCAAGTGGCGATGACCGGCGAAATTACGCTGCGCGGCAGAGTGCTGCCGATCGGCGGATTGAAGGAAAAGGCGCTTGCCGCGCACCGCGCAGGCATTCGTACGATCGTTTTACCGCAGGATAACGAGAAGGATATCGTAGAGATTCCCGAGAGCGTCCGCAGCGAAATCACCTTTTTCCCGGTAAGCCATATGGATCAGGTGCTGGAGCATGCGCTGGTAGGCGGCAAGCCGGCCGCACCGGTCGGATCATAACGGAAAGTAGTGAACAAACATGAAGGTCAATCAAGCTGAGTTCGTAATCAGCGCGGTCGGACCTGGCCAATACCCACAGGATGCCTTGCCGGAAATTGCTCTGGCAGGGCGTTCTAATGTCGGGAAATCGTCGCTCATCAACCGGATGATCGGACGTAAAAATTTGGCCAGAACCAGCTCGCAGCCGGGCAAAACCCAAACATTGAATTATTACCGGATCAATCAGGACTTATATTTTGTCGATCTTCCCGGATACGGTTATGCGAAAGTATCGAAAACCGAGCGGGAGCGGTGGGGCAAATTTATCGAAAGCTATTTATTGGGCAGAGAGCAGCTAAAGCTGGTCATGCAGCTCATCGATTTGCGGCATCCGCCGACGAAGGACGATCAGGCCATGTATGAATGGCTGAGGCATCATGAGGTGCCTGTTTTCGTTGTCGCGACCAAAGCCGATAAAATTTCGAAAAGCCAGTGGCAGAAACACGCTAAGATCGTCAGAGAGACGTTAGGCATGGGCAAGGGCGAGCAGCCGCTGCTGTTTTCCTCCGAGCTTGGCCTGGGCAAAGACGAACTGTGGTCCGTTCTGGAACGGCATATCGGGTATGAAGGCTTATCCGAGCAAGCGGAGGAACGTTCCTGATTTTACGAAAAAAATTGATTTTTTATTGTAAATTAAGGAGAGAACTCGGAAAAAGCCGCAGGGATAGCGAGTTTTATTAGTGATAACCCGATGGCATTCCGGCTTTATTTCGATTTTTTCAGATTTTTGGCTAAATTCCATGAAAAGAACGCAGGAATATTAATCCCTCATGTAGTATAATATTAAACAAGGCAACACCAATGGCTTGAAAACAAAGAATCGAGGGATTTTTATGGCACAAAGGTTAGCGACTGAATATGTCAAAACCTGCCTCCAGTTAACAGAAGCCGAGATGTTCAAGTTTTTTCAAATGTTCGTGGATCATCAAGTGACTTTGCAAGTCAAAGTTCTGGAAAACGGCAACCAGGAGGTTGTGTTCCAGGATGGAGCGGGTCAGGAGATCGTCCTGTCGTTTGAGCGGAAATCGGGCCTATATGAATGTACGGGATCCTGTAGATTGAGCAATACTTTGCTGGCTAATTTAATGCGCAAAGCGGTATCCGAGTTCAAGGGAAGCGCGATTGTGAACCGGATTTATACCGGCTACACGATGGTTTATTATTATGAGCGCGGCACGGTCGTCAAAATTGTTGAACAAAAGGACCAATTGGCTACGGTTATTTACGAATTTAAAGATACGCTCGGCCGGTTGGAGCAGTTGTTCCACAAAAAAGAAGTAGAGCGGGAAATCGAGAACATCTACCACGAAATCAATCATTTCCTGGATCTGCGCAATACGGTGCAGGAGCAGGAAATCCGCAAGCAAATCGACGAACGCCTCGAGCAGCTGACACATCGTTTGTTTACGTTAGAGGCTTAATAAATTTCCATACATGAATAAACAAGCGTATAAAGGCCCTTTACAAAAGGGTCTTTTTTGTTGCTGCAGCCGGCAAATACCGCATCAAAACGCATAAAATAATTTGTCAAAAAAAAACTATTGCATTTCTGGACGATAGATGGTATTTTTATTTTCGTTGACAAACAATATAGGAACCAGGATTCACTCAGGACATTGAATGTTGCGAGAGATTATTCCCTCGGGAAGTGAATGACGTAGGTCCTAGCGGATGAAATTTTTTTCAAACATTTTATTCCTAGGAAGGGGGAACCGAAAGATGGAAATGGAATACTCAACTTTCGGAAGACACGTTGCTGTAGATACTTGGGGGGCAGATTTTGAACTACTGAACAATGCAGAATGGCTGCAGGCTCAGATGGTAGAAGCTGCCGAGGTATGCGGAGCAACCGTATTATCTGTACAATCCAAGCAATTTGAACCACAAGGAGCAACAGTGCTAGTCATGTTGTCCGAGAGTCATCTCTCCATTCATACGTATCCTGAGAGAGGTTTTGCCGCGCTGGACTGCTATACTTGCGGCGAGACAGTTGACCCTCAATTGGCAATCGACTTCATGGTGTCCGTTTTGAAACCGGAAACGGTGTATGCGAAGAAACTTGTTCGCGGCATTGGTGAACTGCAAGTGGAAACTCCAGTAATTATGCAAGCAGAGCTTGTAAAATAAGAAGACGATGCGCTAATAGCGGTAACCACGGAGAAATCCGTGGTTATTTGTTTTGTCCCGATCCCATACAATGTTACAGCCAGACATGTCCGCTTAACTTGGAGGGATCGAAGTGAAAAATAAAATGCTGCGCAAAACGGCGATGTTCGCAGTTGTACTTTTTTTGATCGGCTGGCCTTTGTATCAGACGATCGGCATGTTCAGCGACCGCAAGGAAGAACATGATGCTTCGCATTTGCTTTACCAAGTCTCGCTGTTCCAGATCGAGCTGCTGAACAGCTGCCTGGGCGAAGCGGGAAAAGCCAAAAACACCGGCGAGCTCGATGCATGCAGACAGACGCTGTATTCCGCAGGATATACGCATGAGCGGTTTGTGCTTGCCGCCGGCGGGAACGGGTACCTGACGACGCTGGACAGCGTCTCCCAGCTCATGCAGTATGTCCAGCGGCTGCAGATCGGCGGGGAGAGAAAGCTGAAGGCGGACGAAGTCCAGACGCTGCAGGCTGCGGCTGCGAAATTTCAGCAAATTTATGAGGTTTACGAGAAGCTGATGGCTTCGGGCGGGGGAGTCATTGCTTCGCAGAACGAGAAATTGATTTCGCTGGACAAAAGCCTTGCCGAGCTGGTCCGGAAAAAATTGCTTGAATAACGGCCTGGCCGGCATGATTGGTATATCTGGGCAGCAACACGTGCAAACTAACGAAGATAGGCGGAAAAAGCATTCATAAATTATTCAAAAAAAATGTCGGAATGCTTGTTTTGCTGTGCTATAATGATTCATAGAACTTTGGAGAAAGGCAGGTGGAACACATGCATATTATGGCAGTAGGCTTAAACTATCGCACTGCGCCCGTCGAAATCCGCGAGAAGTTTACTTTTGCGGCTTCGGAATTATCGCAGGCACTGACCGAACTGAAACATACGAAAAGCATACTGGAATGTGTCATTGTGGCTACCTGCAATCGTACGGAAATCTATGCTGTAGTGGATCGTCCGCAGGTTTGCAGCCATTATGTAACCAGCTTTATCGAACGTTGGTTCGAAGTGCCGAAAGATCAATTTCAAAAACATTTATATACGTACGAAAATGAAAAAGCGATCGAACACCTATTCCGAGTGACAAGCGGTCTCGACTCGATGGTTATTGGAGAAACGCAAATTCTCGGCCAAGTACGGGACGCCTTTTTATTGTCGCAAAACCTGAAAGCGACTGGGGCGTTTTTCAACACGCTGTTCAAGCAGGCGGTCACCCTTGCCAAGCGGGCTCATTCCGAGACGGGAATCAACGACAATCCGGTATCCGTAAGCTATGCCGCGGTAGAGCTGGGCAAACGGATTTTCGGTACATATGCTAACAAAACCGTGATGATTATAGGCGCCGGCAAAATGAGCGAGCTGACGGTCAAGCATTTGTATGCGAGCGGAGCGAACAAAGTTATCGTTGTGAACCGCACGTACGAGCGCGCTGTCGAACTGGCGGCCAAATTCAACGGCATCCCCTGCGCAGCCGATCAAATGCTCCGGCATTTGGCGGAAGTCGATATTATTATCAGCTCGACGGGGGCTCCCGGCTATGTGCTGACAAGAGACCACTTGCAGGCTGTTTTGCAAAAAAGAAAGTCGCGCCCGCTCTTTATGATGGATATTGCCGTGCCGCGGGATCTTGATCCGCAAATCAGCGAGCTGCAAAATGTGTTCCTGTATGACATCGACGATTTGGAAATGATCGTTGACAAGCATCTGCAGGAAAGAAAGAGGGAAGCGGCGAAGATTGAGACAATGATTGCTGCCGAAATGGACATTTTCGATCAATGGACCAAGACGCTTGGCGTAAGCCCGGTCATCAAGGCGCTTCAGGCGAAAGCGAACCAGGTGCACGAGGAAACGATGGAAAGCATGCTGAAAAAGCTTCCTGATCTGGATGAGCGGGAAGTGAAAGTAATACGCAAATTGACCAAAAGTATCGTAAACCAGATGCTGCGCGATCCGATCCTGCGCATCAAGGAAATGGCTGGAGAGCGGCACGGCGACGAGGCGCTTGACATGTTTACGAAGCTGTTTGCGCTTGAAGAGGTGCTGGAACAGCAAGAGCAGGCAGATGAGCAGGCACAGGAAGCAGAACGAAAAGCGATCGAAGCGGAGGCAAAACGCGCCCAGGAAGACAAACTGCTCGCTATCGGTCTGAAACACGCCGACGCTGTAGCGCAATCTTAAGTGATTCGGCGCTAACAATGCCCAGGAGAGGTGCCATGGTCACACGAAGCTTTTTGATGGACGCGATGATTTATATATATGCCCTGAGCCTGCTGTTTTACTTTTCGGATTTCGCTCACGCGAACCGGAACGCAAAACGGATGGGGACGGGGCTCCTTTTATTTGTATGGGTTTTGCAAACCGCGTATATGGCGTTCGGCTTGTACGGACGCGCGTTCGAGATGGGATTTTCCCGTTCCGACGTGCTCTATTTGTTTAGCTGGCTGCTTGTGACGATATCATTAATTATAAGCAGGTTTGTCAGGATTGAATTATTCGTTTTTTTTATCAATGTGTTCGGCTTTGCCATTCTCGCTCTTAATGTGTTCGGCAATCCTCAAATGATACCGATTTCGAGCCAGTGGGATGTGAACAGCGAGCTGCTGTTTATTCATATTTCGATGGCGGTCGGCAGCTATGCGGCTTTTACGGCCGCGGCGATCTTTTCCGGCATGTATTTGTTCCTCCACCGCAAGCTGAAGGAGAAGGAGTTCTCCGATACGGTCATGAGGCTGCCTTCTTTGGAAAAGATGGAGCAGTATACGTACAGGTCGGTCATTATCGGGGCGCCTTTGCTGCTGCTCGCTTTATGCTTGGGCATTGTCTGGATCGCGCTTCAAGGGAACGGCGGCCTGTTTTTCGATCCGAAGGTTGTCAATTCCGTTTTTGTATTGGCGGCTTACGCCTTTTACTTGTTCCAGCGCCATTCCATGCGTATCTCGGGCAATAAGCTGGCGGCGTGGAACATTGCGGCTTTCCTTATTGTCATGATCAATTTTGTAGTGTCGAACTTTTTTTCCGGCTTTCACAGCTGGATTTGGAGCTGATTCGAATTTGAAGCACCCGTACCCGGTGATGTTGAATGTGGAAGGCTGCCGATGCCTCGTCGTCGGCGGCGGTAAAGTGGCGGAGCGCAAAGTTCTTGCGCTGACGAAAGCCGGGGCGGACGTTACGGTAATCAGTCCGGATGTGACGGACGAACTTACCGGCATGGCGGCCCGCGGCGAGGTAGTTCTTCTCAGGAAGACTTTCGAGCCCGGCGACCTCGCCTCCGGCGTATCGGACGGTGCAACCCGCTACATGCTGGCCGTAGCCGCGACGGATCAAGCGGAGGTCAACAAGCGGATTCACCGGGAAGCGCAGCGTCTCGGTATGCCGGTCAATGTGGTGGATGAACCGCAGATCAGCAGCTTTATCGTGCCTTCCGTCGTCCGCAGAGGGAAGCTTGTAATCGCAGTGTCAACGGGAGGGGCCAGCCCTTCTGCGGCGCGCAAAATTGCGAAAGAACTCGAAGCGGCTTACGGCGACGAGTACGAGGTCTATCTGGATTTTCTCGGCGATGTGCGCTCGAAAATTCAAAGCCTGGTGGAGGATAAAGCGGCAAGGCAGCGGATGTTCAAGCAGATGCTGGAGTGGGACGCGCTCGGACGCATACGGTCCGGGACGTTTGGGATATGGAAGGACGAATTGTTTGCTGAGCTGGAAAGAAAGCCGAATATAGATACAATTATGGCTTTCAGTGGTCGGAATAGAGAGGCAGGGGACTAGTAGAGATGAGAACTATCGTAGTTGGCACCAGACAGAGCGCGCTTGCATTAACGCAAACCGGTCAGGCTGTGAAGCAATTGGAAAAACTGGCTGCCGGGTATGGAATCGAATGCCGGTTCGAGATCAAGAAGATTGTGACCAAAGGGGACCGCATCCTGGACGTGACGCTGTCCAAGGTCGGCGGCAAAGGCCTGTTCGTCAAGGAGATCGAACAGGCTCTGCTGGACGGCGAGATCGACATCGCCGTCCACAGCATGAAAGATATGCCCTTCGAGCTTCCCGAAGGGCTTGTCATAGGAGCGGTGCCCGAGCGCGAGGACGCGCGCGATGCGCTGATCACGCGAGGGCACCGGTCGCTCGACGAGCTGCCGCAGGGCGCGCTCGTCGGCACGAGCTCGCTGCGGCGCGCCAGCCAGCTGCAGCACCTCCGCCCGGACCTCCGCATCGAGTCGCTCCGGGGGAACATCGATTCGAGGCTGCGCAAGCTCGAAGAGGGCAACTTCGATGCGATACTGCTGGCGTCGGCCGGTTTGCACCGGATCGGCTTTCAGGATCGCATCACGGCGTATTTGCCGCCCGAAGCATGCCTCCCTGCCGTAGGGCAGGGAGCGCTGTGCATCGAATGCCGGGGCGGCGACGACTTCGTGCTGGACCTGCTCGGCAGGTTCCAGCATGAGCCTACCGCGCTCGCGGTGCGGGCGGAGCGGAGCTTCCTCGGCAGACTCAACGGAGGCTGCCAGGTGCCGCTCGGCGCTTACGCGAGCGTGAGCGTCAACAGCGGCGGCGGTGCCGCGCCGCTGTTGACGCTCACGGGCATGGTCGGCACACCCGACGGACAGACGCTGCTGAAGGAGACGGCCAGCGGCAGCGATCCGGAAGCGCTCGGCCTGCTCATCGCCGACAAGCTGATCGCGCAAGGTGCGGACCGCATCCTCGCTGCGGTAAGGGAGTGAGCGCGCGATGATCAAAGGAAAAGTATATCTTGTCGGAGCCGGTCCCGGCGACCCCAAGCTGATCACGGTACGCGGTCTGGAAGCGATCCAAAAGGCGGACGTGATCGTGTATGACCGCCTGGCAAGCCCCCGTTTGCTAAAACATCGAAAACCCGGAGCTGAGCTCATTTTTGTAGGCAAGCTGCCGGATAAGCATATGATGAAGCAGGAAGAGATCAACCGCTTGCTGGTCGATCTCGCGCTGCAAGGAAAAGTTGTTACGCGGCTCAAAGGCGGCGACCCGAGCGTCTTCGGACGCGTCGGCGAAGAAGCCGAACTGCTGGCCGACCATGAGGTTACGTACGAAATCATACCGGGAATCACTTCATCCATCGCGGTGCCGGCCTATGCCGGAATACCGGTGACTCACCGTGATTTTACGTCATCCGTGGCGATCGTCACCGGGCATGAGTACCCGAACAAAACGTACTCCAGCCTGGATTGGGAGCATTTGGCGAAGGCGATCGGCACGATGGTGTTTCTGATGGGCGTAGCCAATCTGGAGCAAATCTGCCGGGAGCTGATCCGCTGCGGCAAGCCGCCGCAAATGCCCGTCGCTCTCGTGCGCTGGGGGACGTGGACGGATCAGGCGACGATCACGGGGACGCTGGAGGACATCGCCGAGAAAGTGAAGCAGGCGAATTTCCAATCCCCGGCCGTCATTATCGTCGGCGAGGTTGTCAAACTGCGCGAGAAGCTGGCCTGGGTGGAGAAAAAGCCGCTGTTCGGCCGCAGAGTGCTGGTTACGCGGGCGCGCAGCCAGGCGAGCGAGCTTGTCGATCTGATCGACGAAATGGGCGGGGAGCCGGTGGAGTTCCCGGTCATCCGCATGCAGCCGACAAGCCGGCCGGAAGCGGTCGAGGCTTTGGACCGGGCGCTTGAGAGTTTGCCCCGATTCGATTGGATATTGTTCACGAGCGTTAACGGCGTGGAATATTTCTTCCGCAGACTGCGCGAGAAGCGCATCGATGTTCGCCTTATGGGCGGTGCCCGGATCGCGGCTGTCGGCCCGAAGACCGCTGAAGCTTTGGCTGAACGCGGTTTGATTGCCGACGTGCTGCCGTCCAGATTTCAGGGTGACGATCTGCTGGATGCCATCCAAACCGAGCTGAAGGCGGGCCAGCACGTGCTGCTCCCGACAGCCGATATCGCCAAGGAATACATTCCTGCGAGACTGGCGGAGCTTGGCCTTCACGTTACCGAAGTGGACGTGTACGAGAATGTGCTCGATACCGAGGGCGGTGAGGAAGTGATCGAGCTGCTGCGCAATCAGGCCATTCATATCATTACTTTTACAAGTTCGTCGACAGTGACCAATTTGCTCGAAGCTTTGCGCCGGCTCGGGGCCGAAGATCCCGTCAGCCTGCTGCAGAGCGCCGAAATTGCCTGCATCGGTCCGAAAACGGCGGAAACCGTCCGCCAAGCGGGCCTGCCGATCGCTTATATGGCCGAAGAAGCGACGGTTGCTTCTTTGGCGCAAAGCTTATCGGCGCGCAAGCCGCACTAATGCATATCCTTATTCAAAGAGTCAAGGAGGCCGTAACTATATGAGTTTTCCGATTGTACGCAACCGCCGTTTGCGCGGGTCGGCAGCGATCCGCAACCTGGTCCGTGAGAATCAGGTAACGATTCATGATTTGGTTCAGCCGATTTTTGTCACCCATGGAACGGGCATCAGGGATGAGATCGCTTCTATGCCCGGAGTGTTTCATTTTTCGCTCGACCGGATGGAAGCCGAAATTGATGAGATCGTGCAGCTAGGCATTCAAGCGATTTTGCTGTTCGGCTTGCCTGAGCACAAGGACGCCGAAGGCACCTCGGCCTACGAGGAGAACGGTATCGTTCAGCAGGCGGCCCGCCGCATCAAGGAGCTGCATCCGAACCTTTTGATCATTGCCGACACTTGCCTGTGCCAATTTACGGATACCGGGCACTGCGGCGTTGTCCATCATCATCCGATTACGGGACAAGCCGACGTAGCGAACGATGCGTCCCTGGAACTGCTGGTCAAAACAGCCGTATCCCAGGCCCGGGCAGGCGCCGACATTATCGCGCCCTCCAATATGATGGACGGCTATGTGCAGGCGATCCGCTCAGGGCTCGACGAAGCCGGCTACGAGCATGTGCCGATCATGGCGTATTCCGTCAAGTACGCGTCGGCGTATTACGGCCCGTTCCGCGACGCCGCGCATTCGGCTCCGCAGTTCGGCGACCGCAAAACGTATCAAATGGACCCGGCGAATGCGCGGGAGGCGCTGCGCGAAGCGGAAACCGACGTGATCGAAGGCGCCGACTTCCTGATGGTCAAGCCTGCGCTCGCTTATATGGACGTGATCCGCATGCTCAAGGATAATTTCGATCTGCCTGTCGTCGCTTACAACGTCAGCGCGGAATATTCCATGATCAAAGCGGCTGCGCTGCAGGGCTGGATCGATGAAAAGTCCATCGTTATGGAAACGATGACGGGCTTCAAGCGCGCCGGCGCGGACATTATTCTTACTTACTTCGCCAAAGATATCGCACGCTGGCTGCGTGGCTGATGATTCGCTTCGAATAGCGATTCACGACCGGCAGTCCGGCGGATGAACTCGGCAGAAGGCATACGTATGTGCAATGACGGATTTTATGCGGGCGAACGCATAAAATCCGTCATTATTCATTGGGCAAGCCCAAAGGCAGTTCCGCCCGCCGGACTCCTGAAACTGCTGTGCACCGGAGGGTCTTTTGTCATACTTTTGTCGGAAACCGAAAGCTCCCATCGGTTGTTACAGGCGTATAATTAGGGCATAATGGATGAGAAAAGCACGGAATATTATGGTTTGGAAAAAGAGGAAGGTGCCTCGTGAGTTATAACGATAATTTTATTAAGGCTTGCCGGAAAGAACCGGTAGATACGCTGCCCGTATGGTATATGCGCCAGGCAGGCCGCTACGATCCGGATTACCGCAAAATTAAAGAAAAGTACTCGCTGCTTGAAATTTGCAGCCAGCCCGAGCTTGCCGCAGAGGTTACCATGATGCCGATCAGGAAGCTTGGTGTGGATGCGGCCATTTTGTACTCGGATATCATGAATCCGGTTGCTTCGCTCGGGGTTGACTTCGATATTGTAAAAAACATCGGTCCCGTCATTCATACGCCGGTCCGCACGGCGCAGGATGTAGAAAACCTGCGTCCGATAGACGTTGAAAAGGATTTATCTCACATCATTGAAACGATTCGGATTTTGCACCGGGAGCTGGAGGTTCCGCTGATTTCGTTCGCCGGTGCGCCGTTTACGATCGCGAGCTATTTAATCGAAGGCAAGCCTTCGAAAAGCTATATCCGCACGAAAACGCTGATGTACAGCGAGCCCAAAGTTTGGTACGCCTTGATGGATAAGCTGGGGGATATGGTGATCACGTATCTCAGAGCGCATATCGCCGCCGGCGCCAAAGCGGTGCAAGTGTTCGACAGTTGGGTGGGCGCGCTTTCGCCTTCCGATTTTCAAATGTACGTGCTGCCGACGATGAAGCGGATTTTCAAGGAGCTTGCGGATTTGACCGAGCCGAAAATTTATTTCCCGGGCGTCAGTTCCGGCGAATTGCTGCCTTATTTGAAAGATTTGCAGGCGGATGTCATCGGCCTAGACTGGCGGATTCCGATCCCGGAAGGCCGCAAAAGACTCGGAGACCGGTTTGCCGTTCAAGGCAACCTCGATCCTTACGTGCTGACAGCGCCTATGAGCGTCATCGAGCGGCAGGCGAAAGCCATCATTGACGAAGGCATCGGCAGGCCCGGCTACATTTTTAACCTGGGGCACGGCCTGTTTCCGGAAGCCTCGTTGGAGAAGCTCAAACATTTAACCTCGTTTATCCACGAATATTCGCATGCCGCATTATCCCAGCAAACAGAGAAGAGTGGTGTCTAACATGACAAAACGCCGTATCGGTGTATTGGTAATGTCTTACGGAACTCCGGAAAGTCTGGATCAGGTCGAAGCGTATTATACGCATATTCGGCGCGGCCATCCGCCTACGCCGGAGCAGCTGCATGAATTGACGTCGCGTTATGAAGCGATTGTCGGCGGTTTTTTTCCGCTGCGCGAAAATACGAACAAACAGGTTCAAGGGCTGGAAGATACGCTGAACCGCGAGCATGGAGATATGGAGTTCGTCTGCTATCAAGGTCTGAAGCATGCTCAGCCATACGTGGAGGACGGCGTGGAGCAGATGGTCAAGGACGGCATCGAAGAAGCGGTCGGCGTCGTGCTGGCGCCCCATTACTCGGTCATGAGCGTGGGCGGATATGTGAAGCGGGCGCAGGATAAAGCCGCAGAGCTTGGCTTGCGCATTGATTTCGTACTGAGCTATCATCTGCATCCGAAGCTGATTCAAGCATTGACGGAGCGCGTGGAGTCCGCGCTGGCGAAGTTCGACGCCGCGAGCCGGGACGATGTCCGCGTCATTTTTACAGCGCACAGCCTGCCTGAAAAAATTGTCGAAATGAAAGATCCGTATCCCGATCAACTGCTGGCAACCTCCAAGGCGATTGCCGAGCGGGTGGGCGTGACGAATTGGCAGTTCGGCTGGCAAAGCGCCGGGCAGACCGCGATGCCATGGCTCGGGCCGGACATTTTGGACGTGCTGCAAACGATTCGCAAGGAAGAAAACGTGAAGCATGTGCTGCTGTGCCCGATCGGCTTTGTATCCGACCATCTCGAAGTGCTTTACGATATCGATATCGAGGCGCAGGCTTTGGCCAAGGAGCTGGGCATCCATCTGGAACGTACGGAGTCGCTGAACACGGACCCGCTCTACATGGAGACATTAAGCGACGTCGTTTACGATAAAGTGAAGGAAAGCACGAGCAAATAAATTTTTTCGTATGTGCGCGAAAGGGGAGATTTCCATGAGTGCAGAACGACCGCACATCATCATTATCGGCGGAGGCATAACCGGTCTCAGCGCCGCTTACTATGTCAAAAAGAGATTATCTGCCGAGGGCGTAAGCGCGCGTCTGACGGTCGTGGAGAAATCATCCTCTTTTGGGGGCAAAATTCATACGATTCAGCGCGACGGCTTTGTTATCGAAAAAGGCCCGGATTCCGTCCTCGCGCGCAAGCGGCCGACGATCGATCTGGCCCGCGAGCTCGGCCTGGAAGGGGAACTGACGGGGCTCAATCCGCAAGCCAAGAAAACGTATATCGTACGCAGGGGCAAAATGCACCGCATGCCGCCGGGTCTCGTGCTGGGCATCCCGACGGAAATAGCGCCTTTTATGAAAACAGGGCTGATCTCGCCGCTCGGCAAAGCCCGGGCTGCGCTGGACGTAGTGCTGCCTGTGCGCGAGGAGACGACGGACGAATCGCTCGGGCATTTTCTGGAGCGCCGGCTCGGTAAAGAGGTGCTGGAAAACGTCGTGGAGCCGCTGCTTGCCGGCATTTACGCGGGTGATACGTTCAAGCTGAGCTTGAAGTCCACCTTTCCGCAATTTCAAGCTATGGAACAAAAGCACAAAAGCTTGATCAAAGGAATGATGGCAAGCCGGAAAAACAATGCGGGGGAAAACGCCCATGTGCCCGAGCCACTCAAGGCATCTGCTTTTGTCACTTTCAAAAAAGGGCTGCAGACGCTGGTTGAGGGGCTGCTCGAAAGCTTGTCCGACTGCGACCTGCGGACGGACACCGGCGTCGTATCGGTAAGGAAGACGGAGCTTGGCCTTACGGAAGTCGTGTTTGAGGACGGGCATACGGAAACGGCGGACGGAGTCATCATCGGTACGCCTGCGTATCAGACGGCCCGGCTGCTGGCTCATTTGCAGCTTGCGGAGCATTTGAAGCAGATCGAATATATTTCGGTCGCCAATGTCATTATGGCTTTTGACCGGAAAGACATTCCGTTCGAGCTGGACGCCTCCGGCTTCCTGGTGCCGCGCACAGAAGGGCGCACGATTACGGCGAGCACGTGGACATCGTCCAAATGGCTGCATACGGCGCCGGACGGCAAAGTGCTGCTGCGCTGTTACATCGGCCGCTCGGGCGAGCAGGAATGGCTGAACTGGAGCGACGAGCAGCTCGTGCAAAAAGCCCGCCACGATCTCGGCGAGCTTCTGGGTCTGCATGCAGAGCCGTTGTTTTATGAGATTACACGGATGCCTCAATCGATGCCGCAATATCCGGTTGGCCATTTGGAGAAAATAGATCGGTTTCGCAAGGAGCTGGCTGCGGAAATGCCGGGGGTGTTTGCAGCCGGTGCGGGATTTCACGGGGTCGGTATTCCCGACTGCATCCGCCAGGGGCAAGAAGCCGCTGTACAGCTGGCTGACTACATGGCGCAAAAGCTTCCCGACCCTGCATATGCCCGTTAGGCGCCGGACTAGCGAAGCTTGGACAAATCCAGCCTGAAATCGACGGGCGAGATCGTAAGAATCTGCTTTTCCTCCAGATCGCGGATCACCTGCATGAGCGTATTTTTTTGGACCCCTGCGATCTGGGATATTTCGTCATAATTCAGAACAAGCTTGATGATGATGGAGTTCTCGCTGCGTATGCCGTGTTTGTTCGCCATTGTGATCAGGCTTTTGATGACGCGGGTTCTGGCGTCGAGGAATGTCAGGTCGTAGACGTGCTGGTTCGTATCGCGCAGCCGGCTGCTCAGTTCCCGCATAATGCCGAGCGCTATGTCAAAATGATTGCGCAGCAGGCCGAGGAAATTTTGCGCAGTCAGCGTGACGAGCGCGCATTCTTCCAACGTTTGCGCGGAAGCCGAGCGCGGCTTGCCGTCGATCAGCGACAGTTCGCCGAAGCTTTCTCCCGATTTGCAGATCGACAATATTTTCTCCTCGCCGCTATTGCCGGTCGTATAAATTTTGACGGACCCGCTGATCACCATGTAGAACACCGAGCCCGGGTCTTTTTCGGAAAAAAGCACCGTATTCGGCCGATATGATTTTTTGCTGCAAATTTCGGCTACGGCACCCAGTTGGGCATCGGTCAATTGCGAAAATAAAGGTACCCGTTTGACGAATTCTAGCATCATGTACCGCCTTTAGTCATAAATTGGATTCCGTTTTATTTTACCATATATGGTCTTCGTGGAGGTATGAAGAAAATGAAAAATTCGAGCAGAATCGATACGCGTTCGGCTGCCGCATTCAGCGAAGCGAAGAAAGTGATTCCCGGCGGTGTGAACAGTCCTGTGCGCGCTTTTAAATCGGTAGGCTTGACCCCTTTGTTTATGGAAAAGGGAGCCGGCTCCAGGGTCACCGATATCGACGGAAACAGCTACATCGACTACGTCGGTTCATGGGGACCGCTCATCGTCGGCCACGCCCACCCGGGAGTGGTGGAAGCGATCAAAGAGGCGGCTGAAAAGGGAACGAGCTTCGGCGCACCGACCGAACTTGAAACGGAAATGGCCAACCTCGTTATCGAACGGGTGCCTTCAATCGAGATGGTACGCATGGTGAGTTCGGGGACCGAAGCGACGATGAGTGCCCTCCGGCTGGCACGCGGCTTTACGAAGCGCAACAAGATCGTGAAATTCGAAGGCGGCTATCATGGGCATGCCGATGCTCTTTTGATCAAGGCGGGTTCCGGGGTCGCTACATTGGGCTTGCCCGACAGCCCGGGGGTTCCCGAGAACGTAGCGGTCAATACGATTACGGTGCCTTATAACGACCTGGAGTCGATTAAACTTGTTTTCGGGAAGTTTGGCGAAGATATCGCGGCAGTGATTGTAGAGCCGGTCGCCGGCAATATGGGCGTCGTTCCGCCTGCGGAAGGCTTTTTGCAAGGACTGAGAAGCATTACGCAGCAGTACGGCAGCTTGCTGATCTTCGACGAGGTGATGACCGGCTTCCGGGTGCACAAACATTGCGCTCAAGGGCTGTACGGAATTACGCCCGACCTGACGTGTCTTGGCAAGGTGATCGGCGGCGGATTGCCGGTAGGGGCTTATGGCGGAAGGCTCGATATTATGGAGCACATCGCGCCTGCCGGACCGATCTATCAGGCCGGAACGCTCTCCGGCAACCCGCTCGCTATGGCGGCCGGTTACACGACTTTAAAGCTGCTCGGCCAACCGGGCGTGTACGAGGAATTGGAGCGGAAATCGGCAATGCTGGAAGCCGGATTTAAGAAAAACGCCGCCGAGGTCGGCATCCCATGCACGATCAACCGCGTCGGCTCGATGCTGTGCCCGTTTTTTACCGAGCAGACCGTTGTCGATTACGAAACGGCGAAAACGTCGGATTTGGCCAAGTTCAACGCCTATTTCGGCCATTTGCTTGATCTGGGCGTTTCCGTGGCGCCTTCCCAGTTCGAAGGGATGTTCATTTCCACCGTTCACTCAGATAGCGATATAGCGGAAACGATCGAAGCTCACCGCGAGGCGCTTAAGCGCCTGTAAAAGATGGGCGGGGCACTTCACGCTGCGATGATGCAAATAAGCCCATTTGTAACCTGGAAATGGAAAAGCAGCGAAGGTGTGTTTATAGCCTGAGGAATGGAATGCTGCGAAAAGTATGATCGGTTACATTTACAGTTTGGAAAAAACTGCAAAAGTGCAGGCTTTTTCGATGGAAACGGCCCGTTTGAGGAAAAAGCCTGCAAATGTGCAGGAATTATCGGCCAAACCGGGACCAAGCCTCCGACCCGGCAGAAAAAACTGCACTTTTGCAGGAATGATTCAAGACAAGCGCATCGTGAGGGCAAAAAGATGTATTTTTGCAGGTTTTTTGCGCGTTTGCGCTAATGGTGTCCGAGGTGCAGGAGGGGCGCTGAATCCTCTGAAGCCGTTTACGGCGGCGGAAGAGGGGGAGCAGCAAAAAAAGGTTGACCCATTCGGGTCAACCTTTTTTTAGTTCGCCTTCGGAGAAGCCGCAGGCGCTTGCGTAGGGCTTGCATCGGTTTTCGCTGTTCCCCCTCCGTCAGGGGCAGGGCTCGCGGTTGCAGCAGGCGCTACGCTCGGTTTCGGCGTCGCCGACGGAGCAGGATTCACGCTGCCTGCTGCGGCGCCGGTTCCCGCAGGCTCGCTCGTGCTGCCGCCGCTCGCGCTCGGCGACACAGAAGGCGAAGCCCCGGGCTTCGCCGAAGCACCTGCTTTCGGCGATCCGCTCGCCGTTCCGCCGGGCCCCTCCGAAGCGCCCGGCTTGGCCTGGCCGGTTTCGTCCGTTTCGGCTTTCGCCGATGGCTTCGGCGTCGCTGCCGGCTTCGGCGTTGCCGTCGCCTTGGGCTGGCTCGCTTTTTTCTGAGCCTGCTCTTTCAGGAAATCAGGGTGATCGTAAGCGCCGCCCGGATCAATCGTAGTCAAGCCTTCCCAAACATTATCGACCTTAACGGACTCGGGATGATCGAAGACAAGGAAAGCGGACGGCAAACGGCGTTCGCCGTATCGGCTCGATGGCTTGGTAATCAGATCGTTGTCGTAAACCATTTCCGACGAAGCCCCGCCGTCCAGGAAGCCTGCGTTAATGACGCCGTCTTCAAGGAACAGGTCCTGGACTTCTTTGAGCGTTGCGCCTACGCTGTGCGCTTGGCGGCCGTCGATCACGATGAAGATGACGGTTCCGTCCGCTTTTTGCCCGACGGCTGTTCTGGGCGCTCTGCCCCAGCCGCCGTCCCCGCTTGTAATCAGCCCTTTGCCGTTGGCGATAACACGGGGATAAAACGAAACGGCCTCGGTTACATTAAGCTTCAGCAGCTCGTTGATGCTGTATTTACCGATAATGAGCGTTCCTTCCTTGGTAAAACCTACGATTTGCTGAGGAATGGAGCCTTCCTGGTCGGTGTACAAAATGTTGCCGCCGGACATAATGGCGCCGATCGGGGCAAATCCGTTGCCAAGCCCGTCGGGATCGTTAAATCCTCCGCCGTTCACGCCGGCTACGGCTCCCGTCCGCTGCACCATCGACGTAATCCGCTCGCCTTCACCCTGCTTGGAAGGGACGACTACGCGGATCGTTCTCGGATCGTATACATACATTTTTTTGCCTTTCCAGAATTGGCCGGAAATATCTTCAACCTTGACGAGACTTTCCATAGGACGGTTTTTGTTATACTTCACGGCTTGCAGATCTTGTTTTTCGATAGAGTTGATTTCCGTCAAATCCTGCATTTCTTTGACCAATTGATCGCGGCGCTCGGCGCCGACAAAGATCCAGGCCCAGTCACGGTGCTGCGTCGTGATGACCGTTTTGGCCAAATAAACACGGATGGTTTCGCCAAGAGGCGTTAAAAACAAAAAGCTCGAACAAAGAAACGTACATGCCGCTATAAGCAGAAGCAAGCGTTTCAGCCAGCTCCAGCTGCGAAAATGCTGTAAAATTGCAGTATTCAAAATAATTCCTCTCCTGCTCCATTTTTCTTCAAATTCTAAGATGTCGAAAAAAACAGTACTAGATTTCATTCTATCATATTTACGCATGCAATTGTTAATGGTAATTGTTAAAATAAAGTGGACTTGATTCAAGCATGAAGAAGGAGCTGCCCGATTGTGAAGCGATACTATTTTTTTGATTTTCCAATAGATGTGATGGCCGTTGTTTTTGTCTTTTTGCTGCTGCTGGCCGTATTGCTTATTTTCTTTCATAGAGGCAACCGGTCATGATCGGATGGAAGCGGAAAGGCGAGTGGATGGAGCTTCCTCTCCCCGGCGACGATTGGAGCCCTCTAGCTCCGCTAGCCGCTGAAAGGCTGGGGGCTCTGCTGCCTGTCCCCCGCAAGCTGTATTTGCGGCTGGCTGCTCAAGGGGGCGTGCGCGTGCAGGCGGGAAAGCTGCTGCTGCGGGTTTTTCCCGAGGATGCTCCCGGTTTTGAAGCGGAGTACGGCGAGGTGGAGGTTTTGTACGAGGATGATTTTTGTCTCGTCGTCAACAAGCCCGCCGGGATGTCCGTTCATCCTTCGGAGCGGGGACAGCAGGGGACGCTGGCTTCGGCCGTAGCCTATTATTATGCGTCTACGGGGCAGGCGTGCGCTGTCCGCCATATACACAGACTTGACCGGGACACGACCGGCGCCGTTCTGTACGCCAAGAACGAATGGGCGCACGTGCTGCTCGACGAGGCTATGCGCGACAAGCGGATCGACCGGAGATATGCGGCGATTGCCGAAGGGCGGTTTCGCGCCAAAGGAGGAGCGATCCGCGAGCCGATCGGCAAGGACCGCCATCATTCCGGCAAAAGACGCGTAACGCCGGGGGGCGATGCGGCCGTCACGCATTTTGAAGTCGCGGAGCAGTTGAAACGGGCGGCACACGTGCAGCTGCGGCTGGAAACGGGACGTACGCATCAAATCAGAGTCCATCTCAGCCATATCGGACATCCTCTTGCGGGGGACGTTTTGTACGGAGGGTCTTCTGCGCTGCTGGGGCGCCAGGCTTTGCATGGAGAGCGGCTGCTTTTTCAGCATCCGGTCACGCTGGAACGGGTCGAAGTGCAGGCGCCGTGGCCTGAAGATATGCTGCTTTTGCTAGAGAAGCTTCGAGTTTCGTAAAAATATAGTCATGCCATCTCTTTTTCACCCATATACTTTAGAGACAAATCTTAAGGTATTGGTTGAACATTCCAGTCGTTTGCCTTGCGGCGGGAATTGAAGGAAGGGAGGATTTTGCCAGTGGCTGAACAGCAACCGGGTTTAAGATTCGATATCTACGAGCGCGTCCACTTGCAGGAAGAATTGGCGGGTATTCAAGAGCTGAACGATGTTGAACTGGTGCCGCATATCCAGGTCTTAACGCAGAACGAGCAGGCGATCCTGAAAGGGAATCTGCTGCTCACCGGAAATTATGAAAGCGACGATGGAGCGTCACGACTGCTCGAACATTTGATTCCCGTCGAAATTACGCTGCCCCTCAATCGAATTCATCGGGTGGAAGACATTTTGGTGGAGATTGAAAATTTCGACATCGATCTTCTCTCGGCCAGGAGCTTGAATGTGACGGGAGTTCTGTCTCTGCAAGGCGTAGAGATGGTGTCATCGCCGCCTGACAGCTGGCGGGGGGAAGAGGAAATCACCTTTGTCCATGAAGCCGAGGAGGAGCGTGTGGAAAAGATAAAGCCGGCGCCTCCCGCACCGGTTCAGAAAGCTCCGACGGAGGTGAAGCAAGAGGCGAATGAGCAGGCGGTTCCTGAAGTTCCGGAGTCCAAACCGTTTCCGCCGGCTTACGAGGAACCGCTGCAAAACGAGGCCCCGGCCGCGGAAGCCCCGAAGGTGGAAGCCGAGTCGAAGGAAGTTCCCCAGCAGGAGGCGGCTTCGGTTATTCCGGAGGAGAAAAAGGAGAAAGAGCCTAAGCTCGCTTTCGGCAAAAAGGCGAATGAAGCGATGGAAGTGCAGCCTAGCGGCATAAAATCGCTTATTTCCAAAGCCGGGGCGCTTTTTCACCCGGAAAAACGGAAAGAGGAAGCCGAGGCAAAGGCCGCCGAGGAAGCGAAGGGCGAGGTTATAGAATGGAAGCGCCTGTTCCTGCGGACGGACTCGGGGGTGCAAGAATTCCGCAAATTAAGAATGTGCATCGTGCAAAAGGAAGAAACGCTGGAGTCGATTGCCAAACGCTATCAGTTGAATCCGCGGGAGCTGCAGCTTCTTAACCGGCTTGGCGATCAGGAGCTTGTCGCGGGGCAGGTTCTCTATCTTCCCAAATAACGGGTACATAAGCAAAAGTCTTTGGCTGCGCGAAGAAGCGGCCGAAGGCTTTTTTACTGCATAAGAATGTTTAATGTTCTTTACAGCGCTAAAGCGCGTAGAACAGCATTCTTATTGGCGAATAAACCAACCTCTGAACGCGGTCGCTCATCTTCGAAAAGACCTCGATAGAGGTTTATCTCAATCCCAAAAATGGGTCTAAGCATAAAATATGGAAAAACGGTTATAATGAAAATTACAAATCGACACAATCTGCACGGCAGTATATTGACTCTGATGAAAATGTTCGCTATCATATGGTGTAAATCATTTTGAGCAATACTTGGAAACGTTGATGGGGAGTAGTAGCCGGTATGTCCTTCAGAGAGTGGAACTGCAGCGCTGAAAGGTTCCATAGGTCGCAGCCGATCGAAGTCGCCCTGGAGTTGCAAACGTGATAGAACAATGCGCGCAAGTTGCCATCGGTTCCGCAGCGTTTGCCGGCCGCAGCCGTTATCTGTTTGAGAGCCATGCCTTTCCCTGGCGGGACAGGGCGTGGAATAAAGGTGGTACCACGGAAGCAAGCCTTTCGTCCTTTGCGGCGGGAGGCTTTATTTGTGTTTCTTTACCTCCCAAACCCTCCTACAAGGAGGGCCCCAGCGTATGCTTTCGAAGCCAGTTTTGCTCCGCAAAACTCTGAGGTTTCGCCCCCTGGACAACGAGCGATTGCAGCAGGGAGCGGGGATAGGCGCTTTTGGCGATGAGCAGGTAGAGGGAGCGCTTTCGTCTTTCATACGAGTTTCGGTGAAACTCTCGTCTTCGGACACGCTTGGACGTTATTGAGGGGGAAATGGAAGTATTCCTTACGGAAAACGGATCGCCCGTTCTCTACGAGAACGAAGCCAACAAGAGCGGATCGCCCGTTCCCTGACGGGAACGAGGCCAAGGGGAACGAGACCGCAAAAATTAGCGAACAAACTTCAATGCAAATAATGACATGGAGGTAACTATATGAGCGAAACGAATCAAACGGCTCAGCAATTGCAAATGCCTACGACATACGATCCGAAGGAAGCCGAGCGCAAATGGTACGACTACTGGATTAAAAACGAATTTTTCAAAGCGGGAACCCGTTCCGACGCCGAGACATACACGATCGTTATACCGCCGCCGAACGTGACGGGGATGCTGCATATCGGGCATGCGCTCGATTTTACGCTGCAGGATATCATGATCCGCACGAAGCGGATGCAGGGCTTTGACGCGTTGTGGCTTCCCGGCTGCGACCACGCGGGCATATCTACGCAGACCAAAGTGGAGCAGAAGCTGCGCGAGGAAGGCCGGACCCGTTACGATCTGGGGCGGGAAAAGTTTCTGGAGAAAGTATGGGAGTGGAAGGACCATTACGCGAACACGATTCACGAGCAGTGGGCGAAAATGGGTTTTTCGCTCGACTACTCCCGGGAGCGGTTTACCCTTGACGAAGGGCTGTCGCAGGCGGTTCGCGAGGTGTTTGTCAGCCTTTATGAAAAGGGCTTGATCTATCGCGGCAACTATATTATCAACTGGGATCCGGCCGCGCGGACAGCGCTCTCCGACATTGAAGTCGAGTATAAGGAAGTTCAAGGGAATCTTTACCATTTGGAATACAAAACGACGGACGGCACAGGCTCAATCGTCGTAGCTACGACGCGTCCCGAGACGATGCTTGGGGATACGGCCGTTGCGGTTCATCCGGACGATGAGCGCTATCAGCATCTGATCGGCAAAAAGCTGCTTCTTCCGATCGTCGGTCGCGAGATTCCGGTTATTGCCGACGAGTACGTGGAAAAAGAGTTCGGAAGCGGCGCGGTCAAAATTACGCCTGCGCACGATCCAAACGACTTTGAAGTGGGCAAGCGCCACGATCTGCCGCAAATTCTTGTGATGGACGAAACCGGTACGATGAATGCCAATGCCGGCCCTTATCAGGGCAAAGACCGCTTCGAGTGCCGCAAGCAGATCGTCGCCGATCTGAAGGAGCAGGGCGTACTGGTCAAAATCGAGGAGCATGTGCATCAAGTCGGCCACAGCGAGCGCAGCGGCGCGGTTGTCGAGCCGTATTTGTCCACACAATGGTTCGTCAAAATGCAGCCGCTCGCAGAGGCAGCGATCGAAGCGCAAAAATCCGGCAAGGGCGTCAACTTCGTCCCTGACCGTTTTGAAAAAATTTACCTGCACTGGATCGAAAATGTGCGCGACTGGTGCATTTCCCGCCAGCTGTGGTGGGGCCACCGCATTCCGGCGTGGCATTGCGCCGATTGCGGCCACACGACGGTAACGCGGCAGGACGCCGAAGTGTGCTCGCACTGCCAAAGCGGCAATATCAATCAGGACGAGGATGTCCTGGACACTTGGTTCAGCTCGGGCTTATGGCCGTTCTCTACGCTGGGCTGGCCTGGCGATACGGAAGATTTGAAACGTTATTACCCGACGGACGTTCTCGTTACGGGTTACGATATTATTTATTTCTGGGTGGCGCGGATGATTTTCACCGCTCTGGAATTTACCGGGCAAATTCCGTTTAAAGATGTGCTGATGCACGGTCTCGTCCGCGATTCCGAAGGGCGCAAAATGTCCAAATCGCTCGGTAACGGCGTCGACCCGCTTGAGGTGATCGAGAAATACGGCGCCGATGCGATGCGCTATATGATTTCGACCAGCAGCACGCCGGGGCAGGATCTTCGTTTCCGGTGGGAACGCGTCGAGCAGGCGCGCAATTTTGCCAACAAGATTTGGAACGCTTCGCGCTTTGCGTTGATGAATCTGGAAGGCGTAACCGCGGCCGACATTGATTTGACAGGGTCTTTGGGCACGGCTGACCGCTGGATTTTGCACCGTTTGAACGAAACGGTCCGCGATGTAACCCGGCTCATTGACAGCTATGAATTCGGCGAGACCGGACGCTTGCTTTACAATTTTATATGGGACGATCTTTGCGACTGGTACATCGAGTTCAGCAAGCTGAGCTTGTACGGCGCAGACCCTGCGGCGAAGAAAACGACGCAATCGGTGCTTGCCTATGTGCTCGATCAGACGCAGCGGCTCATTCATCCGTTCATGCCTTTCATCAGCGAAGAAATTTGGCAGCATTTGCCGCATGAAGGAGAAACGATTACGCTGGCGGCATGGCCGACTGTGAACCCGGCGTTCGAAGCGCCGGATGCGATCCGCGAGATGGAGCTGTTGATGGACGCCATCCGAGCAGTCCGCAACATCCGTGCGGAAGTCAATGTGCCGATGAGCAAAAAAATCGAGCTTCTGGTGAAGCCGGCCTCCGATGAAACGCAGGCGATTTTGCGCAGCAACGAAGAGTATTTGCGCCGTTTTTGCAATACGTCGCGGCTGGAGATTGAATCGGATCTGACGGCTCCGGAAAAAGCTATGACGGCTATCGTGACCGGTGCGGAATTGTTCCTGCCGCTTGCCGGGCTGATTGACATCGCCCAGGAGCTGGCGCGTCTGGACAAAGAGCTTCAAACGCTCCACGGCGAAGTGGAACGAATCGAGAAAAAGCTCGCCAATGCCGGCTTCGTTGCCAAAGCTCCGGCCAAAGTCATCGAAGAAGAAAAAGCCAAACTTGCCGATTACGCAGACAAGAGGGACAAAGTGATAGCTCGATTAGCGGAATTAAAAGGGTAATCGTGGAAATTAGAGCTATCGCCTAGTTGCTCCGACATAGTGATTCATATAGTAAATGAGGATGAGATCAATGAATGAAATCAAAGACTCAAGCTCGGCGGCATTCCGGACAGCCAAGGAAGCGATTGATTGGATCGTCGGCAGAATGGAAAAGCTGGGAATAAAACCGGGACTTGCCCGCATGCAGCTGATGATGGAAAAACTCGGCCACCCGGAACGCAGGCTGCAGTTCATTCATGTCGCCGGAACGAACGGCAAGGGCTCGACGTGCGCATACTTATCGTCGGTGCTGCGGACATGCGGTTACGATGTAGGGACGTTCACTTCTCCGTATTTGGAGAAGTACACGAACCGCATTCAAGTGAACGGCACAGATATCGACGACGCGTCACTGCTGCAATTGGTTAATGAAATGAAGCCGATTGTTGACGAAATCGGGGAGACGGAGCTGGGGGCTCCGTCTATGTTTGAAATCTCGACGGCGCTGGCGATTTTGTATTTTGCCAAAGTGGCCTACCCTGACTATGTAGTTTGGGAAACGGGGCTTGGCGGAAGGCTGGACTGCACCAATATCGTTACGCCGCTCGTTTCGATCATTACCAATGTCGGTCATGATCATATGGAAATTTTGGGCGATACGCTTGAGCTGGTAGCGTCGGAGAAAGCCGGAATTATTAAATCCGGCGTTCCCGTCATTACAGCAGTCCGGCAGCCCGAGGCATGGAGTGTCGTTGAACAAGCCGCCAAGGCCAAAAAAGCGACGCTTTACTCGCTGGACCGGCAATTCCGCTACACCGCGGTCACCAGCGAACTGGATCATCAAACTTTCGATTTTGAAGGTCCATTCCGCAGCCTGCGGGAAGTTCCCGTCTCGCTGAACGGCAGCCACCAGCTGACGAACGCCGCTGTCGCGCTGATGACGCTGGAAGTATTAAGGCAGTATTATGCAGTTATCGTAGAGGATGAGGATCTGTACAAAGGCCTTCAGGAAACCCGTTGGCCCGGCAGGCTGGAGATGGTTTCGAGCCATCCGCGCGTTTTGCTGGACGGGGCGCACAATCCGGAGGGAGCCGAGACGCTGGCGGCGGCGCTGCGCGGCGTATATCGCTATAAGAAGCTTCATTTTATGATCGGAATGCTTTCGACGAAGAATCATACAGGCTATCTGAGGCATATACTACCATTGGTGGATACTCTCATCCTTACCGAACCAGATTTTCATAAAAAAGGGGACGCCTCCATGCTCGCGGAACTGGCTCAAGAGCTGCTGCGCGAGATGAACCGCAAAGTGGATATCGTTGTGGAACGCGATTGGAAGCGGGCTTTGAAAACCCTGACTAGCAGAACCGAGCAGGATGATCTGGCGGTCGTATCCGGCACGCTGTATTTAATCTCCGATGTTCGTTCTTGGATTACCAATCAAACCGATTCTGAAAAAGGATGGTGAGAACGGCGTGAGTCAAGCTGAACACGTACATTTTATCGGCATCGGCGGATACGGAATGAGTGCCATTGCCAAGGTCATGCTTGAAATGGGATACCGCATATCGGGTTCTGATTTGGCCGAGCAGGATCTTACGGAAAAGCTGAAAGCCAAAGGGGCTCAAGTATTCATCGGTCATGAGGCGCAAAATGTGTCGGGTGCCGATTTGGTCGTTTATTCTACGGCGCTCGGCAAAGACAACGTAGAAATGCAGGCGGCCGAAGAGCTGAAAATTCCGATCATACATCGCTCGCAAATGCTCGCAAGGCTGATGAACGAGCGCAAAGGGATCGCCGTTGCGGGCGCGCACGGCAAGACGACGACGTCATCCATGATTGCGCTTGTCATGGAAACTACCGGACTTGACCCGACCTATATTATAGGCGGAGAGATTATGAATGTGGGCAGCAACGCGAAGGCGGGGAAAGGCGAGTTCGTCGTGGCGGAAGCCGATGAAAGCGACGGCACTTTCCTGCAGTATCACCCGACTTTGGCGCTTGTCAATAATATTGAAGCGGACCATTTGGAAAATTACAATGGCGACTTTGAAAATTTGAAAAATGCCTATGCGCAATTTCTCAGTCAAGTCAGGCCGGGCGGCAAAGCGGTCGTCTGCAAGGACGACAAATTTGTGAGGGAAATGATCCCGCAAATTCAAAGCGAGGTTATTACCTACGGCATCCACTCCGACGCCGACTATACCGCTTCGGACATCACTTTGGGAGACCGCAAGGTGACTTTTACAGTCAATCACCACGGCCAGGAATTGGGCCGGCTTGCTTTGTCCGTTCCCGGTAAGCATAACGTGTACAACGCGCTGGCGACGCTGATTACTTGTCTGGAAGCAGGGCTCTCCTTTTCGCAGATCGCCGAGGCGATTCAGGAATTCCGCGGCGCCAAACGGAGATTTCAGGTGCTGGGAGAAGTGCAGGACATTCTGGTCATCGACGATTACGCGCATCATCCTACGGAAATTCAAGCGACGATCAGCGCGGCCAAAGCGACCGGCAAACGGATTGTCGCCGTTTTTCAGCCGCAGAGGTACACGCGAACCTATTATTTATTCGAGCAGTTCAGCCGCTCATTTGAAGATGCTGATGAGGTGATTATCACCGATATCTACTCACCAGCCGGCGAAAAGCGGATTGAAGGCGTCGATTCCGCAAAGCTGGTGGAACTCATTCGAAGCAACAGCAACCCTAACGTTCAGCATATTCCGACGAGGGATGAAGTGCTCGAATATTTGATCGGCCACGTTCGTCAGGGTGACCTCGTATTGACAATGGGCGCAGGAGACATTTGGAAAGCTGCCGACGGCTTGGCCAAAGTACTGCGCAGCAAGTACGAACCCAAATCATAACCATCCGAAATCGCCGCAGGCTCCAGCGCTTGCGGCGATTTTTCGTTTTGCAAGACGGCGAAGCCCCTCGCGAAGCGGCCTGGCAGCCCGCGAAGCAGCGAGAAAGCGGTGCGCGGAGCGGCGAGAGAAGCGACGTGCGAGGCTGCGAAAGAGCGGTGTGCGGAGTAGCGAGAGAAGCGGCGCAGAGGCTGCGAGAGAGTGGCGTGCGGAGCAGCGGGAGAGCGGTGCGCGGAGCGGCGAGAGAAGCGGCGTGCGGAGCGGCGAGAGAGTGGCGTGCGGAGCGGCGAGAGAAGCGGCGTGCGGAGCAGCGGGAGAGCGGTGCGCGGAGCGGCGAGAGAAGCGGCGTGCGGAGCGGCGAGAGAGTGGCGTGCGGAGCGGCGAGAGAAGCGGCGTGCGGAGCAGCGGGAGAGCGGTGCGCGGAGCGGCGAGAGAAGCGGCGTGCGGAGCGGCGAGAGAGTGGCGTGCGGAGCGGCGAGAGAAGCGGCGTGCGGAGCAGCGGGAGAGCGGTGCGCGGAGCGGCGAGAGAAGCGGCGTGCGAGGCTGCAGGATGTGCGGCACGTCAAAACCTGCAAAAGTGCAGTTTTTTTCGGTGGAAACGGTTTGTTTTAGGAAAAAGCCTGCGATTATGCAGGAATTTTCGGTCAAGATGGGCTAGAGCGGGAGTTTGGGTGGAAAAACCTGCAGAATTGCAAGAATTTGTCGAGACAAGCGCATCAGGGAACAAAAAGATGTATTTTTGCAGGCTTTCCGTGCGTTGCCGAGCAGTTGTGGTTAGCGCAAGTGTGCAGGTTGATCGGTAGTTCCACTTTTGCAGGTCAATTTGTGAAGTGGTGTGTCAGTGTCGTGTTAGCTGGCACCGGATCGTTAGTCGGCGGCCCAGGATCAGGCAAAACCTGCAAAAGTGCAGTTTTTTTCGGTGGAAACAGTTCATTTTAGGGAAAAGCCTGCGATAATGCAGGAATTTTCGGTCAAGATAGGCCAGAGCGGGAGTTTGGGCGGAAAAACCTGCAGATTTGGTTACTACTTAGGTACTGAAGCAGAATTTTCTCTCAAAATAAAAAGGTATTTGGTTTCATACGCCGAAAAGGTAAGATAACCCAAAACGAAGAGAGGAGTGTCCCCTATGCATATGTCTGCTGAACAAGTTCATTCCATTTGCAAGGGCGACCCCGACATTATCGCTGCCTTCAACGCCTTGTTGCAGGTGATCGATGAACAGGCAAAGATCATTGAACGTCAAGCGAAGCGTATTGAAGAACTGGAACATCGTGTTCAGGATCTCGAACGTCAGCTCGGTCAAAATAGCAATAACAGCAGCAAGCCGCCTTCCAGCGACGGGTTTCGGAAAGTCAACAACCTCCGCCAATCCGGTGGCAAAAAGGGAGCGCCTAAAGGCCATCGCGGGCAGACGCTACATCCCGTGGCACAACCCGATGAGATTCGGGTTTATCCGTATCTGACGTGCACCTCCTGTCAGGCGTCTTTGGCAGATGTCCCGGCTCATGGGTTTGAAGCGCGACAAGTCTTCGACCTGCCTCCAGTGAAGTGGATTGTCACCGAACACCGGGCCGAAACGAAATGCTGCCCGTCTTGCATGAGCACAAGTACCGCCGTTTTTCCCGAACGTATCCAAGCTCCCGTTCAGTATGGTGAAACGCTACCGGCCTGGACCAGCTATCTAAGCGTCTACCAGTTGTTGCCCTTGGCACGGATTGCCCAGCTCTTCGAAGACTTAACCGGTCATGGCCCCAGTGAAGCCACGCTGCTATCGCAACTGCAGCAGATGTATACCGCCTTGGCACCTGTGGAAGAGCAGATCCGCCAGCACCTGCTCGAAAGCCCGGTCATCCACGCGGATGAGACCGGTTTTCGCGTGGGCGGCAGCGGGGTCTGGATGCATGTCGCGAGTAATGGTGAGTACACACAGCTAACCGTTCACAGTAGTCGGGGGACCAAAGGGATGGCCGAGGGAGGCATCCTGCCCATCTACAAGGGGACGGTTGTCCATGACTGTTATGGACCGTACTTCAATCAATCGCTGGTTTTCTTCCTTCACGCCCTGTGCAACGCCCATCTTCTTCGCGAATGTCAGGGAATCATAGAGAACGACAAGCACCAGTGGGCAACAGACATGAAGACGTTGCTGCAAGAAAGCTGGAAGATGACGCGTACAGCCCGTGAATCCGCCACGCCCCTCACGGAGCCCGTCATCACCGAAATTGAGCAGCATTATGACGACATTCTCGCTCGCGGCAGAGAAGAATGGAGCAAGGACCTGGTTGCCAGGAAAGAGGGCACACGTGGCAGACAAGCCAAAGGGAAGGCTGGAAATTTAGCGGAACGATTCGAAACAAAGAAATCCGCTGTTCTTGCCTTTCTTCGAGATGCCCGCGTGCCGTTTGACAACAACCAAGCCGAGCGGGATATTCGCATGGTCAAGGTGAAAACCAAAATTTCCGGTGCATTCCGTACGCCCGCAGGGGCTAGGCAGTTTGCCCGCATTCGCTCGGTCATCTCTACCCTTCTCAAACAAGATCGCCCTATCCTCGAATCCCTCTCTTTGGCCCTTCACGGACGCCTTCAATTCTAAACAGACCTAAGTAGTAACCAGATTTGCAGGAATTTGTCGAGACAAGCGCATCAGGGAGCAAAAAGATGTATTTTTGCAGGCTTTCCGTGCGTTAGCGCAAGCGTGCGGTTTATCAGCAGCCAGGCTTTTTGCAGGCTTTCCGCGCGTTGCCAAGTAGGTGCGTTAGCGCAAGCGTGCGGTTTATCAGCAGCCGGGCTTTTTGCAGACTTTCCGCGCGTTGCCAAGTAGATGCGTCAGCGCAAGCGTGCGAGTTCATCGACACCCCCTACACATCAACTTGCGCTGTAATGCCGGTGTGTGTTGGATGGCGCGTTTTTTTGGCGTGCTCCTTTTTCTGCTGCTAGTGGAATCGGGAGGCTTTTGATTAAGATTCTTCGCTTTTTGTGGCGTTTTTTTATCATATTTCTATTCTCTCAAACATAATCTAGTAGCAGAAGATTGGGACAAGGAGAGAATGGGATATGAATAAAGCAAGAATAACATATCGCTTCGGTCAAAATGAACAGCAGGCTCAAGACGGAACGCCGCAGCCGCTTAAGGAAAACAGGGACAAAAAAGTAATCCCCCTCTATGAAGAGGAGTTTGAAGTTATAGATTCATCCATGCCCGAAACCGCGGAACCCGTCTTGCACACGGATAAAGCGGAACGGCAGCAGGCGGAAAGTTTTTTTGAAACGCATGCTCTGAACGCATTAACGACGGATCTCGGCAACTGGGGCAGCCCGCTTGAAACGGAGAGCGACCGGGTGGAGCGGCTGATCCGCGAATCCCAAAAGGACCGGCTGAACGAGGAGGGCGAAGCTTCACAGCGTCCTGTGGGAAATGCGGACGATTGGTCCTCTTGGACAAGAAGAGAGCCGTGGATCGAGCAGGAGATGGGCACCAGGTACGCCAAGTCGTCAGGGGCGCCGTGGATCAGGATTGCCACGTCCGTTGCAGGGGCTGTCGTTACGGGTGTGGCTTTCGGATTTTTTGTGCTTTCGATGTTTTCGAACTCGGGGAATACGGGGAACACGGGGGCGGAAAATCCGGTCAAGCAGGCCTCCATCGCTTCCCCAAGCGCTCCGGCCGCGTCGCAGAGCAAACCCGCCGCAACCGCTTCAAACACGGATGCGGCCAAGACAAACGCTGCCGGAGGAGCGGCGGCCGTTCCGGCATCGGCGGGAATTGCCGTCACGCCTGTGCAAATTCCGGCCAAATCCTACGCCTTTTTGCAAAACGGCGTATTCAGCACCAAACAAAGCGCCGAAGCGGCGCAGGACAGCTTGAAAAAGAAAGGCCTCGCTTCCGCTTTGGACGAAAGCGACAAGATTACCGTCTTCGCCGGATTTGCGCTGAACCGCGACGATGCCCTTGCCTTAAGCCAGCAGCTGCAGGCGCGGGACAAACAGGTGGAAGTGTACGTTAAAAATATGGATCTCCCGGCCGTGACCGGCATTCGCTGGAGCGGCTCCAAGCCGGAAGCGGCGGTTTCATTCCTTACCGAGGGCGACAAGCTGATCCGGATGATCAGCGGCCTGACCGTCGTGCATCTGGAAGAAGCGAAGCCGACCGCTTTAAGCGATACGTCCGTGCAGGCGGTCCGCACAAGCCATCAAGCATTGACCGCATTGTCGGCCTCGATGAACGAAGGTCTTGACGACCAAGTCAAAGCCATCGTACAAAAGATGACGACTGCGCTGAACAGCTCGGTCCAATCGATGGAGGAATACAAAAAAACGCCTTCAACGGCAATGCTTTGGCAGGCGCAGACGTCGATGATGCAGTACATTATCGCGCAAAAAGCGCTGCTGAGGGAAGTCTCGGTTTCCTGAAGCAAAAAAAGGCACCCCGAACCGGTCATTTCCGGCTGCGGGGCGCCTTTTTGCGTTTAAAGTTCTTTACAGCGCTAAAGCGCGTTGGTCGACCGACCGCCGTCATGCAGCGCAACACCGCGCGCTGGGCGCTGCGCGCAGGCGCTCTTCTTCGAAAGACCTCGATAGAGGTTTATCTCATTTGGCTGCTTTGTTGCTGACGTAACGGTCCATCATCACGGCCATTTCGGCCCGGGAAATGGACTGGTCGGGTCTGAATTCCGTATCGGTTACGCCGTCGATAATACCTTGCTTTTTCAATGAGTAGATCGCACCGGCGCTCCATAGATCAGCGGGAACATCGGCGAAGGCGGAAACTCTTGCGTCCGCTTTGCCGCCTGCTGCGGGTTTACCGGCTTGAAGCAGCCTTTGGAAAAGGACGGCGACTTCTCCCCGCGTAATGGGCTTGTCCGGCCGGATCGTACCGTCCGCATAGCCTTGCAGCAGGCTCAGATTTTGCGCTTTTGCAAACACGGGGCTAGCCCAATGTTTGGCAGGCAGATCTTTATAAACGGCGCTGCTTATCCCGCCACCACTACCGGCACCGCCGGAAGCCGGCTTGCAGCCGTATACGGCGCTTGTAACGGTACTGCTTCCGGCGCAAGCCGTCTGCATGCCGCCGAAATTGAACGCCCGGTCCATCACGGTCAAAAATTCCGCTCTCGTCAACGCGCGCTGCGGTTCGAAGCGGTTGCCGATGCCCTCGATCAGCCCTTTATTTTTCATTCGCAAAATCGCTTCTCTTGCCCAATGGTTTAGCGTGTCGGTAAATAAAGGCGGCGCATACGCTTCAATGCCTTTTTCGATTCCTTTGGCCATTGCAGTGCGCACGGAATCGGTGGACAACAGCGCTGCGTCAGAGGCGTTGCTCAAAAAAGCGGTCTCTACCAAAATGCTGGGAATCGCCCCCATGCGAGTCACGTACACCGCGCTCGGTACGAGACCGAGATTGGCGGTGCCCGCCGCGTTAACCAGGGAATCGAGCACACGCTGCGCCAGATCCTTGCTGTAGGGCGTCAGAGCTGTCATGCTCTCGCTGGCCGGATAGTCATCTTGCGGGAAATCTTTGTCATAGTAAAGCACCATGGACCCGTTTACTTTCGAACTGTTGGTCGAGTTGGCATGAACCGAGACGAACAAGTCCGCTTGTTGCTTGCCTGTAAACTCTACTCTTTCGGCCAGCGACAAGTACCGGTCGTCCGTGCGGGTCATGGCCACTTCATACCCGCTGCGCAGCAGTTCATCCCGCAGCCTCAGGGCGATATCCAGAGTCACGGCTTTTTCCTGCAGCCCATTGCCGGTGGCTCCGGAATCGTATCCGCCGTGTCCGGGATCGACGACAACTTTGTAAGCGAAGGCTTGATAAGGAAACGAAATCGATAATAAGCCAGACAAGACCAGGAGTTTTTTACGTAAATTCATTGTGCGGCAGTCCCTCCACTCCTTATCTTACTAGGATCAGCTCTCTGTGTAAAAAGGTAAGATACGGCACCGGGTTCATCGTTTTCGTTGATCATTTGAAGAACTTGCAAGTATAATAGGCATGTACATACCGGAGAGGATGCTGGCGATGAAAAAAAACATCTTGACGCTCATCATATTTTTAATCATCGGACTGGTCACTGGAGTTATTGTCGGCCAACTGCTCACACCGGTATCGGCGTTGTCGTTCCTGACCAATACGGTGCCAATCAGCTGGGAGCCTAAAGCCGATTTGCAAGTTGTGAAATATGAGCTGCACCTTCTGGTGAAACTAAATTTATGCAGCATACTCGGGTTGGCGGGCGGGTTTTACCTGTTCCGCAAACTGTAGCAAGAGCATGGAGTCTGTCCGATGAACTCATGTAGATGCGAAATGACGAATTTCATGCGGCGTGAGCGGTATATATGCGCAGTCATTCATTTACCGGGCATGCACAAAAGCAGCTCTACCCGCCGGACTCCAGGGCCATTTTACTGAATACATTGTGATAGGAGATGTTTTATTTTGAAAGCAACGAGTCATCCCACTCTCATTCTTGCGTCTTCTTCGCCGCGCAGGCAGGAGCTGATCCAAACGCTCGGACTCCCTTATATTATTCGGGTCAGCGATGCGGATGAGTCCGTAGACCCCGGAACAACGCCCGCGAAGATGGTGGAAGTACTCTCTTTGCGCAAGGCGTCGACTGTGCGGGAAATGCTGCAAGCGGAGGAGCGGCAAGGCGTAATCGTCGGTTCGGATACGGTTGTGGCGTTCGGGGGCGAGGTTCTGGGCAAGCCCGTTGACGAGCAGGACGCGTTTCGCATGCTCAAAGCTTTGCAAGGCGCGACTCACGAAGTGTACAGCGGAGTGGCCTGTCTGGACGCGCAGTCGGGCGAGCACGCCGTGGCCCATCGGGTTACGCATGTGCGGATGAAGCCGCTCACGGACGAGCAAATCCGGAGATACATCGCGACAGGCGAGCCGAAAGACAAAGCGGGTTCTTACGGGATCCAAGGCTTGGGAGCGACGATTGTCGATTCGATTGACGGGGACTATTTTAACGTTGTCGGATTGCCGCTATCGCTGCTCAGCGATCTGCTCGCTCATTTTGACATTCGGGTGCTGTGATGCATCTCGGATTGACTGGATAATCTGTAACGGTTACAATGACAGTATACGACATCACTTCATTTTGTATCGGGAGGGAAGCTGTCATGAACAGCGAATTTACGATAGCCGTGCACAGCCTCGTTTTGCTGGCTCATTTGCCTGACCGTATGGCAACCAGCGAAGAGATTGCAGCGAATGTTTCCACGCACTCCGCTCGAATTCGCAAAGTAATGGGCTGCCTCCGCAAAGCGGGATATGTCGGGACGAAGGAAGGGATCGGCGGCGGGTTTATTTTGAAACGCGACCCGAACGAAGTCACGCTGGGTGAGATTTACCGGCTGACAAGCCACGGTTCGCTCAAGCCGAGCTGGTGCTCGGGGGATGAGAGTAAGTCCTGCATGATTTCCTCCAAGATGGATAAGCTGATGGGATATGTGTTTGCGGATGCGGAGAAGCAGATGGAAGCTTGTTTCGAAAAACACACGATCGGCAGCATGCTCGAACGTTTGCACGAATTTGATTGCTCAAAACCGAATCAATCGCAACAATTATCCTAGAAGCCCTCGGATTATTACAATCCGGGGGTTTTATTTTTTGCGTACGCCCTTTTATTCCCTTTACATGTCGAATAAGTCTATGCTGGCATCAAAAGGTGTCGAGCGGTTGAGAGGGTGGTATAATGAATGGGATGCAGCGCAGTGACATAATCTAGAAGATGGAAGAGGGGAATTCATGGGAGCAATCAACTTGACTTTGCGGGAAGTGCCGCTGGGGGAAAGGCCCAGAGAGCGAATGCTGCAGCATGGGGCGGAGGCGCTCAGCAATGCGGAGCTGCTGGCGATTTTGCTGAGAACGGGCACATACTCGGAGTCGGCCGTCGGGCTCGCGCAGCGGATTTTGAGCGAGTGCGGCGGGCTGCGCAGCCTGGTGGATATGAGCAGGGAGCAGCTGACGCAGATCAAAGGAATCGGCGACGCGAAGGCGCTGCAAATTCAGGCAGGCATTGAGCTTGGCCGCAGGCTGGCCCGAAGCAAGCTGTCCGATACCGTGACGATCCGCTCACCGAAGGATGTCGCCGATTTGCTCAGCGAAGAGCTGCGCTACTTGCAAAAAGAGCATTTTGTTTGCTTGTTTCTCAACACGAAGAACCATGTGATCGCCCAGGAGACGTTGTCTATGGGCAGCCTCAACGCTTCCATCGTGCATCCGCGCGAAGTGTTTCGCGCCGCGATCAAGCGCGGCTGCGCATCGATTGTTTGCGTACATAACCATCCGAGCGGTGATCCGACGCCGAGCCCGGAAGATATCGGGATTACGCAGCGGCTTATGGAGGCCGGCTCGATTATCGGCATCGAGGTGCTCGATCATATCATTATCGGAGACCAAAGATTCGTAAGTTTGAAGGAAGAAGGCTATATGTAATATAATAATAATTATGCTCATTGTCAGACACAACAGGAAAGGAGTAACAACCATGTTCGGTGGTTTTACAAAAGATTTGGGGATTGATTTAGGCACGGCGAATACTTTGGTTTATGTAAAAGGCAGAGGAATTATCGTGAGGGAGCCTTCCGTGGTGGCCTTGCGTACGGATACAAAAACGATAGAAGCTGTCGGAGACGCAGCGAAAAAAATGATCGGCCGCACGCCGGGGAACATCCGTGCGATCCGTCCGATGAAAGACGGCGTCATCGCCGATTTCGATACGACTTCGACGATGATCCGCTACTTTCTGAGGCAGGCGCAGAAGCAGCGCTGGCTTTTCCAGCGCCATCCGAACGTGATGGTGTGCGTGCCTTCGGGCATTACGGCCGTTGAGAAGCGGGCCGTAGAAGATGCGACCAAGCAGGCCGGGGCGCGGGACGCTTACACGATCGAGGAGCCTTTCGCTGCGGCGATCGGGGCGGACCTGCCGGTATGGGAACCGACGGGCAGCATGGTTGTCGACATCGGCGGAGGAACGACGGAGGTGGCGGTAATCTCGCTCGGCGGCATCGTGACGAGCCGTTCGATCCGCATTGCCGGCGATGAAATGGACGATGCCATCATCCAATATATTAAGCGGACTTATAATTTGATGATCGGGGAGCGCACGTCGGAGCTGCTGAAGATGGAAATCGGCTCGGCGCTGCAGATGGAACAGCCGGAATCGATTGAAATCCGCGGCCGCGATCTTGTATCGGGACTGCCGAAGACGCTCAGCGTTTCCTCCGACGAGATTACGGATGCGCTTCAGGACACGGTGGGGGCGATCGTCGACGCCGTCAAGGTAACGCTTGAAAAATGCCCGCCGGAGCTGTCGGCCGATATTATGGACCGCGGCATTGTGCTCACGGGCGGCGGCGGCTTGCTGCGCAATCTTGACCGTCTGCTCGCCAGAGAGACAGGCATGCCGGTGCTCGTGGCGGAAAATCCGCTTGATTGCGTAGCTATCGGTACAGGCCGGGCACTCGAAAATATTCATTTGTTTAAAACAAGGTCAGGGCCGACCTCCAAGTACAGAAAATAAAACAAGCGGAAAGCATCCGTTAAAAAGCCTAGAAGGTGTTCGAATTGTTTAAATTTATGGGGAATAAGAGGCTGATCTTCCTGATGTTCGGCCTGATCTGCTTTTTTATTTTGATGGGACTTACGCTCGGCAACCGGGCGCCCATGACGTGGCCGGAAAAGTTCGTCAAAGATTCGGTTTCATGGACGCAAGGTCTCTTCTACAAGCCCGCTGCCGCTATAGCGGGTTTCTTTGAGGACATTCGCCAGCTGCGAATCATTTACGAGGAAAACAAGACGCTCAAGCTGACGTTGACCCAATATGCGCGGGATACGCAGCGTCTTAACGAGTTGGAAGCGCAAAATAAGCGGCTGATGGAAGCTCTCGGTTTTACGGAGCGCCAGCGCCAATCCAACAATTACACTTACCGCATTGCCGAGGTCGTCACGGCCTCTACGGATCCCTACAACAGCGCGACTACGATTAATCTGGGAGATTCGGACGGCATCAAGGAGAATATGGCCGTTATGACGGTAGACGGTCTCGTCGGCAGAGTCAGCAAAGTGTTCGGCTTTCATTCCAATGTGCAGCTATTGAAAGAGATTAGCGATACGGACAATAACTCCAAGGCGATCGCCGTTACGATTAAGGGTAACGATGAAGTTTTCGGCATGATCGAGTCTTACGACAACAAAACGGACGAACTGGTTATGAACAAGGTCGATCAGGGCGATCAGATCAAAGTCGGCGATACGGTCATGACTTCAGGGCTCGGGCAAGTATTTCCCAAAGGGATTGAAGTAGGTACGATCGCTTCTATCGGGCCCGGGGAATTCGGGATTACACAGAAAGTTATGGTGAAGCCGAAAGCTTCATTCAGCCATATCCGCGAAGTGTTTGTCGTCGAAGTTCCCGAAGTGAAGTAAGGGGGCGGCAGCATGTTTACGCGGCACTTGCTTTGGATCATACTATTCGGCTTGTTCATTCTGCAGGGCTCCATCGTACCGCTGCTGATCCCTTCATCGTGGCAGGGACAAGTATTTGTGGCGCCTCATCTTACTCTAGTGTTCGTTATGTTTATCGGACTTTTCCATCATCGCCACTCCGCACTGGTTTACGGATTAGTGTTCGGTCTTTTGCAGGACTTCAATTATTACGTTTCGATGCTGGGCATTTATTCCTTCGGCATGGGCCTGACCGCTTACCTGGTAGGTCTCGTCCAGAGAAGGCAGCCCAATCTGATTTTTTACAATTTGCTTATTACGGGAGTAGGTCTGCTTCTCTTCGAATTGATCAACTACGGAATCAACCGGTTGTTCAACTTGGCCGACATCGATTTCGAGTTCGCCCTTACCCACTATATGCTCCCCAGCGTCCTGTTTAATTTGCTGTTAGCCCTGATTTTCTATGTCCCCATGCGCAAGCTGCTGGAATCCATGATCGCTCCGCCGAGCGGGACAGATGATTAATAATGTCACGGTGAGGCAGGAAATTCCAGAACGCGAACCGAAATGTATAGGTTGGGGGGTCGGAACGCGCTTATGACTGCAATCAAACATCATGTGACGATAAAAGGGGTCAAAGACGGCCTAGTTTTTCTGCTAAGCGATGCTTGCGAATGGGAGGTCCTGCTCAAGGAGCTCCAGCACAAGCTGGAAAAGACTCACCAGCAAATATTGACGGGTCCGATCATTCACGTACATGTCAAATTGGGAAATCGCGAAACGACGGAAGAACAAAAAGATGAAATTCGTTCGATTATCCGGCAAAAAGGAAATTTGCTTATCCAATCGATAGATAGCGATCTGCCGATCCAGCAGGAAACGGAACCGCCGGCAGCTTCGATCAAAATGTTAAACGGCATGGTCCGTTCCGGTCAAATCCTCGAGCACGACGGCAATTTGCTCTTTCTCGGGGATGTCAATCCGGGCGGAACGATTGTGTGCACAGGAAATATTTACATTATGGGTTCCCTCCGCGGAATGGCGCATGCCGGCGTGGATGGAAACGAAAAAGCGATCATCGCCGCTTCCCACATGCGCCCGACACAGCTCAGAATCGCCGGCATTATTAGCCGTCCGCCCGACGAATGGGGAATCGAGGAAGCTTTTATGGAATTTGCCTACATCAAGGACGGCAAGATGGAAATCGATAAGCTGCACCAAATTCATCGGGTATGGCCGGATCTGATTTCAGGGTAACAACTTTTACGCGGAAAATTGATTGTGGGAGTGAGAATATATGGGAGAGGCAATCGTAGTCACTTCGGGGAAAGGCGGCGTCGGCAAAACGACGACTTCGGCTAATTTGGGCACGGCGCTGGCGCTTCAAGGCAAAAAAGTTTGCATGGTCGACACCGATATCGGGCTTCGCAATCTGGACGTAGTGATGGGGCTGGAGAACCGGATTATTTACGATCTGGTCGACGTTGTGGAAGGCCGTTGCCGGCTGCCGCAGGCGCTGATCAAGGACAAGCGGTTCGATGAGCTGTATTTGCTGCCCGCCGCTCAGACCAAAGACAAGCATGCCGTATCGCCGGAGGACGTCAAGGCCATCGTTCTGGACCTGAAGAAAGATTTCGATTTTGTCATTATCGATTGTCCCGCAGGCATTGAGCAAGGCTTCAAAAACGCGGTAGCCGGAGCGGATAAAGCTATCGTCGTTACGACGCCTGAAAATGCCGCCGTCCGCGACGCAGACCGCATTATCGGGCTGCTGGAGAACGAAAAGATTTCGTCGCCCAAGCTGGTCATTAACCGCATCCGCCCGAATATGGTGAAAAAAGGCGAAATGCTGGATATCGACGAAATATGCTCGGTGCTGGCGATCGATCTGCTCGGCATCGTGCCCGACGACGAGCATGTGATCAAAGCCGCCAACTCCGGTGAACCTACTGTCATGAATCCGACATCGCGCGCAGCGATCGCTTACCGCAATATTGCCAGACGCATTCTGGGAGATACCGTTCCGCTGATGCCGCTTGACGACAAGACAGGGTTCCTGAAGCGAATGAAAAAGTTTATCGGGATAGGATGATCCTCCTTGCTTGCCAAACTGAAAAAATTTGATATTTGGATTGTTTTAATATTGCTCGTTTTCATGGTTATGAGCACGATGTTAATATACAGCGCCTCGAACGATAAAATTTCAATCGGCATTCCCAAAATTCTTGGCTTGTATGCCGTAGGCTTGCTTTCGTTTTTGGCCATCAGCCTGTTCGATTACCGCGTGCTCGTTAGAATAGCGCCGTATTTGTACGGCATCGGTGTGTTTTCGCTCATTCTCGTATACTTTTTCGGCATCGAAATCAATGGCGCCAAGGGCTGGTTCAAGCTGCCGGGCAATATGACTTTTCAGCCTGCCGAGCTCGTCAAGCTGATTCTGATTATTGCCGTTACTGCGCTGTTGGCCAGACGCGGGGGGGACGCTCTTGAAATAAAAAGAGATGTGATCCCGGTCGGATTTCTCGTTTTTTTGCCTTTCGTCCTCGTTTTGATTCAACCCGATCTGGGGAATGCAATTATTTTCGTCATTATTTTGACCGGCATGCTGTGGATCGGTAATATTAAATATACGCATGTGCTGATCGGTCTCGCCATTATCGTTGGCATGGGATTTCTGCTGTTTACTTTGTACACCCATTATCACGATAAGCTTTACACGCTCTTGGAACAATTTCATTTCAGCCACTGGATGAACCGGATCGACACGTACTTGTATCCGACCGAAGTAACCCAAGACAACAGCTATCAGGTGCGCAATGCGATCAGAGCGATCGGTTCCGGCGGCATGACGGGGGAGGGCTATATGCTGGGAACCTCGGTGCACAGCAACTTTATTCCTTTCGCCTATTCGGATTCGATTTTTGTTGTCGTCGGCGAGGAGTTCGGCTTCCGGGGCGCGGCCATGCTGCTGCTGCTGTACTTTTTGCTGATTTACCGGATGATTCTCATTTCCATTCAAAGCACGAACCGGAGCGGAGCCTACATCGTTGTCGGCGTAGTATCCATGTTCGTTTTCCAAATATTCGAAAATGTCGGGATGATGATCGGCATCATGCCGTTAACCGGTATCACGCTTCCTTTTATAAGCTATGGCGGGACATCGCTGGTGATCAACATGCTTTCACTCGGCATGGTGATGAGCGTCAAGCTGCATCAGGACCGGGAACCGGAATTGTTTTAACATAAAGCCCTCGATAAAGCCTGAACGCTCCCTCACTAGGGAACTGAAGGGCTTTTTCTTTTGCGCGGCCTCATAATCCCGTTCCTCTGTTCATAGGTTGTACTAAGGAGTCTGACGGGTGAATTCCGTAGCGGATATGCACAAAAGCAGCTCCGCCCGCCAGACTCCTATGGCAAGCTTTCGAATAGGAAAGGGGTACTTCCATGGAAGTCAAAAATAAAGTGAAGCAGCGCCGCCAGCAGCGGCTTCGCAGCTTGCAGGAAACGACGGAGGCGAACTACGGCCGGGAACACAGGATGCAGCCATCGCGCACCGGCGGGCCGCAGCGCCCTAACCCGGAGCCTCCGCCTTATCCGGACCCGGAATGGAAGCGGCGGATGGAGGATCCGGAGTACGCATGGAGGCACAAATTCAAAATGGACCCCGCCTTGAGCGGCAGGGATTACGCAGAGGAAGACAGCGGCCTGTTTTCTCCGCCTTCCAGCCGCTCCATTGCGGTGAAGCTGATCGTAAGCGGGATCATTTTTGCCGCGATATGGGGCATGTTTCAACTGCAGCAGCCATGGGCGGCGCAAGGGAGGCAGTTCGTCACTGCATCGCTGACGGAGTCGTATGATTTTGCCGCGCTGTCGGCCTGGTATGAAGAGCGTTTGGGCGGCTATCCTTCGTTCATTCCAAGCTTCCGCGGCAGCGCCCAGGAAGAGGCGGTCAAAGTCAACGCGTCGAAGCGGACGCTGTTTGCGCCGGCCCGCGGGAGCATAGTTGCTCCGTACGACGGCACTACCCGTCTGGGGGTAACGCTCCGTACGCAGGATGCCGCTCCCGTATATGCGCTCGACACCGGACAAATCATATTTGCCGGGGTCAAAGAAGATACGGGCCTCACGATCATCATCCGCCATCCCGGGGGGCTGCAATCGCTCTACGGCTCCATCGGCGAGGCTCACGTCGAGGTCAATGACTGGGTCAAGGGCGGTGAGGCGGTTGGCAAAACATCGAAGGCGGATCCGTCCAAGGGAACGTTATATTTCGCCCTTACGAAGGACGGGCATCCTGTCAATCCGGCGGATGTGATTTCGTTTGATTAAATTTGCCGGTATCACATACCGCTTTCATCCGTTGTTTACGCTCGTATTGCTCTCCTCGGCAGTTACCGGATTTTTGCTGGAGGCCCTTACTTTGTTCGGCATCGTTCTGATCCACGAACTCGGTCATTTGGCGGCTGCGAGCGGCTTTGGCTGGCGCGTTAAGGAGGTGCAGCTGCTGCCCTTTGGCGGAGTGGTTATCGTGGACGAGCTCGGCACGCCTCCTGCCCGAGAGGAGCTTATTGTCGCATTGGCAGGCCCCTTGCAGCATGTGTGGATGATTTTGCTGGCGCTGCTGTTCAAAAGTTTCGGAATCGGTTCCGCCGTCTGGTGGAATTATTTTATAGAGGCGAATCTGATGATCGGCTTGTTTAATCTGCTGCCTGTGCTGCCCCTGGACGGCGGGAAGGTGATGCAGTGCATGCTCGGTTACGTCATGTCCTACCACAATACGATCCTTTATTCCACATGGATCAGCATCGTGCTCAGCCTGGGGATTATCGGCGTATCCGCGGCTCAGCTTGTACACGGGCAATTGCATCTGAATTTGCTCGTCATCGGCATTTTTTTGCTGGTCTCGAACTGGATGTCGTACCGCCGGCTTCCGTACCATTTTATCCGGTTTCTGGTGGGGCGGGGCAGCCGCATCGGGTTGCTGCTGAACAAGGGGACGCTGGCACAGCCGATCGTCGTGACGCGGCAAAGAACGATGGCGGATACGCTGAAATTGTTTATGCGGGAAAAATACCATTTGATCTATGTCATCAATGAAAAAGGGCGCATCCAGGCGGTGCTGCCTGAACAGCAGCTTGTGAACAGTTATTTGGACGGCAAAAAACCGGGGAGTGCAGTTTCCGAGCTTTTCATGTAAAATAACTGTTGAGGTGAAAGCATGAAGCAGCTCATTATCCATTGCGCACCCGAACTCACCCAAGCGGCATTGCTGGAAGAAGGCCGTCTGGCAGAGTACGACACGCAGTATCCGCTTGGCTCCCAAAGGGCGGGCAGCATTTATATGGGCCGCATCGTCAATGTGCTTCCAGGCATGCAGGCTGCATTTGTAGATATCGGTCTGTCGAAGAACGCATTCTTGTATATAGATGATCTGCTCCCCGTCCACTTGGACAAACAGCCCAAAACGAAGCCTTCCATTACCGAACTCGCAACCGCCGGACAAACCTTCATGGTGCAAGTGACGAAAGATCCACAGGGGACCAAAGGGGCCAGAGTGACGACCCATATCTCGATTCCCGGACGATGGATCGTGTACATGCCCGATGCCGATTATATTGCCATTTCCCGCAAAATCGACACGGACGCGGAACGCCAGCGCCTGAAACAGCTTGCCGAAGGGATGCTGATCCCCGGCGAGGGCGTCATAGTCCGCACCGGAGCCGTCGGCCAAAGCGAAGAGGACATCCGCGGCGATCTGCAAAATCTCCGGGATCTATGGAACGCCGTCTCCGCCAAGGCCGGAGAGGTCCACGCTCCCGCGCAGCTTTACCAGGATCTGGACCTGCTGCCTCGGCTTGCCCGGGACGTGATAGGCGACGATGTCAAGGAAGTGTGGATTAACGAGCACAAAACGTATGAAGAAATGAAGCAGCTGCTTCGCAGGCAAAATTCCGCATGGCGGGGGCGCGTAGCCTTTTATGACAGAAAGGTCCCCTTGTTCGACCAGTTTGGCGTGACCGAGGAGCTGAACCGCGGGTTCCGGCGCAAAATCTGGCTGCCGAGCGGCGGATACCTCGTCATCGATCAGACGGAGGCTTTGACGGTCGTCGACGTCAACACGGGACGCTACACCGGATCGGTCAATTTGGAGCAGACGGTATTCGATATCAACCGGGAAGCTGCGAGCGAAATTCCCCGATTGCTCCGGCTGCGCAACATTCGCGGCATTATTATCGTAGATTTTATCGATATGAATTCGGAAGTCAACCGCATGGCGGTGATGGACATTATGACGCAGGAAGTGCGCAAGGACCGTTCCAAAACCGTCCTCGTCGGATGGACGAAGCTGGGTTTGCTGGAAATGACCCGGAAGCGCAAATAATGCGTTGCACGATGAGCTGCACATGTGCTATAATGTTCAAAGTGTGTTGTTTTAGGGCATGCTGTAACCGCTCGAGTCGGGTCGAAGCACGATGAAAGGCAGCTGCTTTTCCGTCACCTGGACAAGGCGAGTCTGAGACATGAGGAGGTAAAGTGAAATGTACGCAATTATTGAAACAGGCGGCAAACAGTACAAAGTTCAAGAAGGCGATGTGCTTTACATCGAGAAATTGAACGCGGCTGAAGGTGAAGTGGTTTCTTTTGACCGTGTCCTTGCGGTATCCAAAGAAGACGGTCTGGTTGTAGGTGCACCATTGGTTTCCGGAGCTGCAGTATCCGCGAAAGTGGAAAAACACGGCAAAGGCGCAAAAATCATCGTGTATAAATACAAACCGAAAAAGAACTACCATAAAAAACAAGGCCATCGTCAACCGTACACGAAAGTGGTTGTTGAGAAAATTCAAGCTTAAGAGGCTGTCCTATGATCTATGTGACCATAGAACGGACATCGCAAGCTTCCCCTCAGATCGCATCTTTCGTGGTGGAAGGCCATGCTGAGTATGACGTGCCCGGCAAAGACCTGGTCTGTGCCGCAGTATCGGCGGTAACGTTCGGTACTTACAATTCCATAGAAGCGCTGACCGGAGTTATTCCGATTCACGAGATGGAGCACGGGCTGCTGGATGTAACCATTCCGGACATTCCCGAATCCGATCCGGCGAAGCGGGATCAGATTCAGCTGATCTTGGAATCGATGGTCGTCATGTTAAGAACGATTGAGCAAAATTACGGTGACTATATAACGATTGAAACAACCTATCGCAAAGGAGGATGACACCATGTTGCAATTAAATCTTCAGTTTTTCGCTTCCAAAAAGGGAGTGGGCTCGACCAAGAACGGTCGTGACAGCATCGCAAAACGCCTTGGCGTGAAGCGTGCGGACGGCCAGACGGTAACTGCGGGCAGCATTCTTGTTCGTCAACGCGGAACGAAAATTCACCCGGGCAACAACGTGGGAATCGGTTCGGACGATACGCTGTTTGCTTTAGTGCAAGGCGTTGTGAAGTTCGAGCGCTGGGGGCGCGATCGCAAAAAAGTGAGCGTATACCCGGTTGATGCGGCTCCTGTAGCTGCTGCTGTAGAAGTGTAATAACGATCCCCGGCGAGCGATAAGTTCGCTGGGGATTTTTATTTGCATGAAGAACGGCAGGACGGGAATGGTGAACTTTTCCAGCTGACATGATATACTGGAGGAACGGTTACAAAGCGGTTGAGAACGGAGCGAAGCGGCATGAATCGAGCAAGCAGCGCGCAGATCTACTTGATGGCACTAACGTTCATCGGATTAACGGGTTTATTGCTGCTGGAGCCATGGATAATCCGGGGAGCCCTATTGTTGATAACGGTTATTTGCGGGTACGCGGCTTTCAGGCTGGAATCCAGCAGATTGCAGGAAAGAGCGTTCGGCGAGCAGTTGGCTCAGGAACGGCAGTATCAAGCCAACGTGCTGCAAATCGTCAACCGGCTGCGGCATGATTGGATGAATGACATTCAAATATTGTTCGGCTACATTCAATTGAAGAAATTTGATAATTTAGGGCCGTACATGGAAAAAATAAAGACGAGCATGCAGCAGGAAAGCAATTTGTCGAAGCTGGGCATACCCGCTCTTATTACATATTTAATGATGTTTCGCGTTCAGTCCAAATCGCTGCAGCTTGAAGTCGGTCTCGATCAGGAAGTAAATTTGCAGCAGCTTCCCCTTCGCGGCAGTCTGATCGAGGAATTGGTCCCGAGAACGGTGGAGCTGTTCCGGCAATATGCTGCCACGGGTGCGGACGAGACCGGCGTCATCAGTTTGGAATTTGACGTTCAGGAAGATCATTTACTGCTTGATTTCGTGTATCAAGGGCCGTTCGACCCTTCAGGGTTGAAGCAGGCTATCGATGCGCAGCTGCTGCGCACGTCGGCCGAATATTCAATTGAGCAGCAGGAATTGCAAGAGGAAGAAGCGGTCATCGCTTTGCGGCTGCCGTTTCGTAAATGAGGTGTAGCGATGTTTGTTGATAAGGCAAAAGTATTCGTAAAAGGTGGCGACGGCGGCGACGGTCTCGTCGCGTTCAGGCGTGAAAAATATGTGCCGGAAGGCGGGCCGGCCGGCGGCGACGGGGGCAATGGCGGCGACGTCATTTTTCGCGTCGACGAGGGGCTTCGCACGCTGATGGATTTCCGCTATCAGAAGCATTTTAAGGCGGCCCGCGGAGAGAAGGGACGCAACAAAGCGCAGCATGGCGCGAACGCCGACGACATGATCGTGCGCGTTCCGCCCGGCACGGTCGTCGTTGACGACGATACGCAGGAGATCATTGCCGACCTGACCCGTCACGGGCAGGAAGTGATTGTAGCGCGCGGAGGCCGGGGGGGCCGGGGCAACATGCGCTTCGCGACGGCACACAACACAGCGCCCGAGATCGCCGAGAACGGCGAGGATGGCGTCGAGCGCTGGGTTGTGCTGGAGCTGAAGGTAATGGCCGACGTAGGCCTCGTAGGCTTTCCCAGCGTGGGCAAATCCACGCTGCTCTCGGTCGTATCGGCCGCGAAGCCGAAGATCGCGGCCTATCATTTTACGACCCTCACCCCGAACCTCGGGGTCGTGGATGTGGGCGATGGCCGCAGCTTCGTGATGGCGGACCTGCCGGGGTTGATCGAAGGAGCCCACGAGGGCGTGGGGCTCGGTCACGAGTTCCTGCGTCACGTAGAGCGGACGCGGGTGATCGTGCACGTCGTCGACATGGCGGCGAGCGACGGCCGGGATCCTTATGAAGATTTCCTCAAAATCAATGAGGAAATCAAGCTGTACAATGCGAAGCTGGAGCACCGCCCGCAAATCGTCGTGGCCAACAAGATGGACATGCCGGAGGCGGAGGACAATCTTGTGTTGTTCAAGGAGCAGCTTGCCGAAGACGGCCGGGAAGCGGAGATTTATCCGATATCGGCGATAGCGCGCGGCGGCGTGCAGGAGCTGCTGTACAAAATCGCCGACGTCCTGGAGAGCATTCCGGACGTGCCGGAAGTGGAAGAAATCGCCGAGGTCGAGGAGCGCAAGGTGTACCGCTTCGAGAAACGGGACGAGCAGGATTTTACGATTCGCCGGGACAACGACGTGTTCGTGGTGGAAAGCCCGTCGATCGAGCGCTTGATCAAGCGAACGAACTTCAGCACGCATGACGGTGTCATGCGGTTTGCCCGGATTTTGCGCAATATGGGGATCGATAAGGAACTGCGCAGCCGCGGGGCGGTAGACGGTCAGACGATCCGAATCGGGGATTTTGAATTTGAATTTGTGGAGAAAGAATAACATAGGATGCTCACTCTTTCGAGGGTGAGTGTTTTTTTGTTTAGAAATGATAAATATATGTAATTAAACTTGACATGATGGTTGAAAAATAATAACATTTTATTAAATCTGTTATTTTTATGTAAAAATAATTGACATTGTTTTTGTTCATAAATCGTAGTAAGGAAGCAGGGGAGGAGGAGGGTTTTGGTTGAAGGAATGGATACAAGCGATCGGCGGGGGACGAACGGATGTGCGCGATCTTACCTACGACGAAGCGGTGCAGGCTGCGCATCAGATGGCCAGAGGAGATTCCACCGATGCGCAATGTGCCGCTTTCCTGATGGCGCTCCGCATGAAGGGCGAAGCCAGCGATGAACTGACCGCTTTTATCGATGTATTTCGCAGCTATTCGCTGGCCCATCATACGTTCGCCGACTCGCTCATTTGTGCGGGGCCTTCCGAAGGCAGACAGTTATTTCCAGTCACATTACCCGTCAGCCTGCTGCTTGCCTCGGTCGGTTTTCCCCAGGTGCTGCAAGGCGGCGATGCGCTTCCTCCCAAGCAGGGGACTTCGCTGAAAGAAATGCTGGAAGACTTTGGCGTTGCGCTTGAGCTTCCGATTGAGGCGTGGGAGACGATTTTTTTTCGGCTGCATATGGGATTTATGTGGACTGATCGGCTCTGCCCTCCTATCGGCAGGCTGAAGCCTGTACGCGAACAGTTGGGGCTGCGGACGATTTTGAACACGGTGGAGAAAGTTATGAATCCGATGCGCGCGGCCAACATGGTGATTGGCGTTCAGCCGGGCACCGCCATGGAACCCTTAATTCCGATCTCAATTCGTTCGGGATTTCAAAACGTATACATCATTCAAGGGATAGAAGGCTCGGAGGATTTGCCGATTTATCAAAAGAGCACGATCCGTATCGTGACTCCGTGGGGCGACGAATCCCGCCTGGTGGAACCGCAGAAGTTCGGTTTCCATAGCGACCCGCTCGTTCCGATCGGAAAGGAAGAGCAGATGTCGCTGGTGCAGCGCATCATTGCCGGCGACGATGCGCCGGAGTTGAAGCGGGAGCGGGACCATACGATTTTTAACGCCGGCTTGCGGCTGATGTGGTTTGATAAAGTAGGAAGCTATGAGGAAGGATTCCAACTGGCGGAAAATTTGCTGCAAAGGAAAGAGGCGCAAAAAGTGATGCGCCGCTGGATCGAGCACAGCAACCGTTACCGGGAGCAGCAGAAGCAGATACGCGATGGCGGCGACGACAATCATTCCGAGCGAACCGGATAAAAGGCCGCCGCTTAAGCTGCCGGAAGCACGCGGACCTGCCGCTCAGGCGACTATTTGCCGAAGGCGGCGGAGCCGTTCGTTGGGTGGCTGTGATGTGCTGTGCTGTGCTGTGCACCCGAAGCACCTCAAATTTTAGTGAGCGGTTTTACCCCAACGACCTATTGGTACGCTCCATTACGTTTTGAACGAAAGATTGCAATTTGCCTATGAATAACTTTGCTGCCTGCCCCATAAACTTGTCCTTCCGATGTATGATGCAGATATCCTGACTTGGTGTAGGATTGAGCAGTGTTACCGCTGCAATGTTATCGCGGTTCAGATAATCGAGCAGCATTCGTGGAAGAATGGAGGCTCCTATCCCTTGTTCGACTAAGGACAGAAGCGTCGATAACGTAGAGGTTACAATCGGATTTTCTATTGAAATTCCTTTTTCTTGGCAGCAAGTATGGATGACCCTCGTAATCTGGTGCTCAGGACCGAACATCACCATCTTAAGCTGCTGCAACTGCTCAAAGGGAATCGACTTTGCCTTCGCAACGGGGTGATCCGATTGGATGGCTAAAGCAAACTCCTCGTGGAACAAAGGGATGATAGAAATTCGATCATCCGGATTCGGAGGCACTATGGTAACTCCAAGATCTCTTGTACCGTCGACAATCTGTTCATACACATCCACAGTCTCCGTAACACTTATGGAGAGCTTGGGGTATGCAAGGTGGAAATCGATCAACAGTGCATCAAAAAGCAAGTCCCCATCGCCCGGCAGAATCCCGATATCCAGCCTGCCGCTTTCCATTCGCTTAAGATCCGTTATCGCCCCTTTTATGTAGTCGATGCGCCCGAAAATGATATGACATTGCTCCAATAAAATCTTACCCGCATCCGTTAGAGCGATCCGTTTGCCCATGCGATCGAATAGAGGAAGCCCGAGCTCGTTCTCCAGAAACTTAATCTGCTGGCTCAGATTCGATTGCGTGGTGCAGAGGTTCTCGGCCGCCCTTGAGAAATGCATCTCCTTACATACGGCAGCAAAATATTCAAGCTGTCTAAGTTCCATCCCCAGTACCCCTTCCTATGGCAATCTCCCCCTTACTATTATAGCTAACAATCCGATATATCCCAATATTTTCTATCCAATCATTACTAAAACCGATCAATTGCATCGGAATCTCGTGATTGTTGCTTCGAGTGAGAAAGGCTACACTTTAGATGTGAAAGCGAAACACATACAACAATTTATCGGGAGGCGTTTCAATAATGGCACAATCGATCATTAATACGGGAAAAGTTCTGCGTCAGATCGTTATCGGACAGCTTCAAGGCGTTTCGGAGGCTCAGATCGGCATTCAACCAGAAGGCTTCAATAATACAATTCGCTGGAATATCGGTCACATGATTTATTGGATGGATAAATACTCCGCGCTTTCCCTTGGATATCCGTCCGCGATTCCGTCACAGTATGAAACACTATTTGGCTCCGGGACGAAACCTTCGAATTGGACGGCAGCCCCTCCGTCGAAAGAAGAGCTGACGCAATTGCTAACGGCACAACTTTCCCGACTCTCTGGGCTAGAGCCCGAATTGCTAGACCAGAAATTGCAATCGCCGTTTGAAATGGGCCCATTCCAATTCATTACCGCCGGCGAGTTATTCAACTTCGCGCTGATGCATGAAGCCATTCACCTTGGGGTCATTTCGAGCCAGATTAAATTGATACAATATGATACAAAATAGGTTTGTACGAATAAAGAAAAGACCTTGAAAGGCAAGTTGGCCGATCAAGGTTATTTTATTATTTCGCGATCGTATAAACTAATGGAATCCGGGGGGTGAACCCCGATAGTTCTTAAAGTTCTAGAAGTTCTAGAACTCTACGATCTGCACGACTCGAGAAAGGGGTTCCTGCCGGATGCGTATGATAAATCAGCAATGCATTTTTATTAATTGGTACAGGCACGCTGTTTGAAGTACAGCTAATTTTTATCTTGATCATCTAGCTTGGCGATGTTTACGATCTCTCTTATGAAAGGTGTTACAGCAAAACAATTTTCCAAATCATCCTCATCCAACAAAGCCCAATAATAAACAGTATTTTTATGAATACTAATATCTTGAAGGATATGATATCTGATGGAACTAGCCCAACTCTCCTCATCCTTTCCTTCTGTTATAGCATCATTATATGATGAAATAATAACAATCATAAGAGCAAACTTTTCCTCTATATCTAATTCAACTTTTTCATAAGCCAATAAGAATTCGGCTACTCTCGAGGAATCTGAAACTTCGTACTCCCAATCTTGTGAGAATTCACTGGGAGCAGGTAGATTGATTTTCTTTATAAGACCTTCAATAGCACTTTTAGTAACATACTTAGGAGATATATATCCCATTTTTGATTTCTCCTTCTTAAATTATTTTCTTACACCTAAAGGATTGGCGCTACTATATGGGAAAGCAGTTCTAACCCCACCATTTTACTATTTCTCGCCCTCCAAAAAAAGAAACCTTTAAGTGATCTGTTACACGAAACGAAATTGCATTACATAGGGGATAATTGACAATCTCACTTGTATGTACCGTCTTTTGAGGAAAATATTAATTGGGGCGGATGAGGTTAAGTTCTTTCGGGAAATTCCACTCGATTCATTCGGCACTAGTGAGGGGTAAAAGAAAGACCTCAGGTACAAGATAACTGATGTTCCTCAAACTTAAAAGGACCATCAGGGCAAATTTCCTTGACGGTTTTTCTTACTATCTCACGATCGTAAAGAAGAATGTAGTTCCTATTTACTGCAAATATTTTTAATTTGAGTTTCTACTGGATACTTCCCGATCCTTGGTAACACCCTTTCCACAAAGTTCTCTTCCCAAAATTGTTTTTGTTCTAAACCACCTATATTAATTCCCGTAAATTGGGGATCTATAAATAAATCCTGCCCGTTTATTAATTTGATATGTAAAACATCACATATCAGCGCATTTTCCAAATCCTCTAAGTTAAAAAAAACTATACTGTCCACGCGATTTTCTGCTAAAGGATTGGTAAAAATAAATTCACCAATCTTAGCTCTGCAAGGAATCACATCTTCAATATCATTCTCATATCTAAGAGAATCCAGAATTGTAATACGGAGCTTCCCGTAACCGTCTATTGTCTCAAACTGGATGAATTGACCACCAAACTCCAAATATATAAAATTTGTATTAGAAATGAATTCAGCAATTCCATTTTCCTCTATGTGTACAACACCAGTTAAATGAATCTCATCTATATTATTACTTATGAGTTCTTTAATCTCCTTCAACATCTCCTAGACCTCCATTTTTATGGAATAAACATTATATTCAAATCCATCGCCTTACCTTGTTCAAGTAGTGTAACCCATTCACCATCTGGTTTTGTTACTACTGTCAAACCTTTTCCTCTTTCCAAAAATCTTTGTTACAATTAGGACAACAAACATATCCCTCTCCAATTGCGCTTCCATTAGTTTTGAGTATTGGTTAATTGATTCAAATTCAATATACTTCTCGCCTACGTCCTTACTAATCGACAAATGCATCATCCCTACATAAAATAATATCTACTTTCCTATCGCCCATCAGGCAGTGTAAAAATAACATCCAGCGGATCTCTCCCGCTAAAAAGTGTTTGATACAGGTTTAGGACTCTTGATGATTGCAGATCTATGGCTTCATCATGGATGAGCTTACCCAGTTCTTCAAATATAGCCCCTTCTCTCTTATCGATGATATTTTGTTTAACTAGCCTTAGAGAACTGCCTTCTCGACTAAACGGCCAATCGACAAGCGCTCCTTCATAATCATATACAAAATCAATGGAGCTTACCCTTTGGTATTTACTTACGAGAGGATGCAGAATAACCAAAAGTTGCGCAAAAATATAAGTACGCTCCCTGACCTTTTGCGCATCCTTCACTTCGGCTTGAAGCGTGGATGATTCAGGAGGCAAATCTCCCAATGAATGAATGTTTATATATGTCAACAATGAAATAGCTTGTTGTTTGTCTTTAAACATAGCGATCCTGACGAATATTTCATTACTGCTGATCCCCGATTCAATAAACCCTCTCAAACATCTGGCCGCATTTTCCAGCGTAGTAGCATACTGTGCCAATAGAGGAATGTACTCACTAAAAAGCTTTTCTATCATGCTCTTCTCAGCATTACCGTAAGTCGCTTCCACAATGGTCTCAATCACTAACGTCTTATTATACTTTTCATTTATTTTCGGCAACACTTCTTCTAAAAGGTGACTGGTAAATTCAACATCATAAAAATCTAATAAGGTTGAATAATCCTTCAAGCCGCGTAAGAAGGCCATAAATGTTTCAAATTCCGGAGAACCTTCATTACTATGAGTTAAATATTTAAATAAAGAGTTTATTTTTTGTACTTTATCCTCCATAAAAATCTCCTTTTAGTTGATATATTTTAATATTGAGAAATCGCCATCTTATCGGGTGTTAGTCTATTTGGTACAGTAATGCCCTGCTTTCCAAGTAAACTAGTTACATTAGAAACTAAAATGTCCATCTGAATACGGGCTGATGAGGGTTAAAGCCGCCTAATTAAATAGGTAATGAGTGAGGTAAAAAAGAGACCTTTAGGATTATTACCCCCAAGGTCTAATAATGACTTTTAATATTAACTATACTTTATAATTCGATAAACTGAAACTGACGTCTCCAAATAAATTATTTAATCTAGGCAAAACCTCGTCTTCAAAAAAACCTTGCACTTCCTCAACAATTTCAAGGTGAAAATCAGATTCTGCCTCGTAATAAATAATCGCACAGGAGTAGTCTTCAAAATTACTATTTTTCGTATGCAAAAGGCATTTAAAAAAAACCTCTGTTAGATTAATTGCTTCAACAATTTCATCCACGTCCTGAACAGCATACCACTTTACCTTAGCAAGCGGATTCGATTTAAGTTTATCCGTATCCATGTCATACCAAGAATTATTCGTAAAAATCACTTTTTCTCTAATAAAATTGAGGATTTTGGGATTCTCCTCTGTTAAAACCGCTTCATAGATATTAGTCTTAATATTCTCGATAATTTGCTCAGGAATAATAAGTTCTCCTGAGACAAATTTATTAAAGATATCTCCTTCTGTTTCATCACCAATAAAGTAATTTTGTAATATGTTTGAAATCCGCGATATCAGATTAGCTTTAGTACTTTCATGATGAAATAGTAAATAATCATTTAGAAATAAATCATAAAAATGTTCTTTATCATTTTCTATCATATTTTTATCCCAAAAATAGGGATCGGCACTAAAGAACTCAAAGAGTAATTGTTCGGAATCTTTGGTAACGAACTGGGTAAGTATTTTAGCTATTTCCCTTTTACTTAAGTCACCAATATTGCTTAAAGTATATCTTCCAGTTTGTTTCCTTATCTCTATTGCTTTCATGACTCACCCCGATTATTTGTCATTAAACCACCAGTGGATATTACCTTCAGCATTTTCTATATGAATATGGTCTGGATGGATATTTTTGCTTCTATAGCTATCCCTTTGACCTTTTTCAAATCTTCCGATATAAGTACCGGTTTTGTCATATACGCTGTAGGATATATACCCGTCATCCCTTCTGAAATTTTCTTTCAAAGAAAGTTGATTTTCTTTCTGGAATTGTCCCCATGACTTCCCTACTGCTCTCCAATCCCCTTTAGAAGGTAAATGTTTGCTTGTAGAATATCCACTTGTAGCCTGACGAATATAGAAGCAATTACTATTATGAACCCAAATACCAAGGTCACTAACAAAGTAGGTATGGAACTCATCAACCGTCATGTTATAGACCGTTACCTGCTTGTGCAACAGTTCAATGCTGTCTATCTTGAGTGTATTCCCATCACTCTGAACAAGCAAGTCTCCGACTTTGAGGTCTTTGACAAACGTCCATCCTTTATCTTTCACATAGAACGGATGATTGAAGGTCGATTCAATCACTTGGTCGCCCACATAGATTTTGTAAATCTCATCCGTTTCGTGGTTAAAAGTAGCCGTAACATCTTTATAAGCTACCTCGCCAGTCTCCTCATTCTTGGAAAGAACCTTATCTCCGACTTCAATGTCTTCGATGTTTTTCTCCCCTTCGTCTGTTTGAACCTTGGTTCCGGCTGTAAAGCAGTTACATTCTATGAGTCGCTTGACAGGATTACCGGCAACAGGACCGTCGAGTTTTCCTGCTCTTTTCACCAAAAGCCCTTCCAGCTTCTGCTCAGCGGCTATTACACCCTTGGTGAGATACTTGCCGCCGACTTTCAGGCCGGGGATGGGGATGATGCCGAGCGTAGCTCCGATGCCTTCACTCCAGCGGTCCGCAGCAGATAGCTGTTGGCCGGTGATCAGATTCGTGCCGGTGAACGCCTGCTGGAAGCCTTTTACTGTGCCGACCCATGGAATGATGTCGAGCAGGAAGCTGCCGCCTTGCGCCAGGTACGACGTATCGCCGTCGCGGCTGAGGCCGAAAGGATCGACGTACGAAACAGGGTTTCCGTTTACGTATGCATAACGGTTCAGCGATTGCGCCGCGCTGATCGTTCCCGTTACTACATCGCGGTTCACGAAACGGCGGATTTCCGGATTGTAATAACGCGCCCTCATGTAGTAAAGGCCGTTCGGGTCGGTCATCACGCCATCGCGTCCGTTGTAGCGGAACGGATTCGGCGTATTGCCTTCCTCGGAAAGCGGCTCGCCGTACGGTGCGTATGTGTACTTGTCAGTGACTTGACCGTTGATGTCGGTCAGTGCTATCGTGCTGCCCCTGCGGTCGTAGTGGTAGGCTCGATAATCGCCCGAGCTATTTTCCCGGCCGATCAAGCCGAGACCATAGACGTAGTAGGCTTGGGTATTGCCGTTTGCGTCTTTTTCCATCAAGATCTGCGAAAGCATGGCGTTCGGGTTGACGACATATTTGGTCGTAACGCCGTTCACTGTCATGCCGACGCGGATGTTCTCGCTGTTATAAGCGTAGCTGACTCCGCCTGCAGAGATCAAGCGATTTCTAGCGTCGTACTGGTACCCCTGAAGCTGGCCGCCAAGCGGGCCTGTAATCATGTTCCCATCCTGATCGTAGGCGGCATTCATGCCGTTAAAGGTGGCCAGCCTATTGTCAGCCGAATAGGTCATGGTGCCGTAAGCGACAGGCATTTTTGTTGCACCGTAGGTGCTGGAAGTCACGGTCGGCGCATTGTTCTTCTCAGTCAGAACGTTGCCTGTCTCATCATACGTGTACGCATACCGGCTGATCCATTCTCCGCTTGCCGCTTGGTCCGTCAAACCGGTTAATTGGCCGTTCGCGTCATAGGTTCTCGTCTCGACCGATCCGTCAGGACGGATTGTGGTCGTAAGCCGCCCAACGGCATCGTAGCCGTACGCGGTTTTGCGGCCCGCCCAATCTGTCACTTCTTTGAGCCTGTTCACGGCGTCATACGCGTAGGTTACTTTTTTGCCGTCTGGATAGGTCAGTACCGTTAAGTTGCCGTTCGCATCATATTCATAGCGAAGCGTGTTGCCGTCGGCATCGGTATAGGTCGATACTCTGCCCAGCGCATCGTAGGTGCGCAAGAGTGCGGCTCCTTTTTCGTCGGTGACTGCCGTTATGCTGCCGTTCTTATCATACGTATAGGTGACGGAGCCTGCCGGGTCGGTGAAACCCGCGAGTCTTCCTGCGTCGTCGTATTGATAGGAGGTGTTCTGGCCGCGTCCGTTCGTTTCCTGCTGCAAGCGTCCATTCGCATCGTACAAATAGCGGATCGCCGCGCCTGCCGCGTTAGTTTCGCTCAAGAGACGTCCGGCCCGATCATACGTGTAAGCCGTTTCGTTACGGTTCGGGTCATAGTAGGAGGCGAGTTGGCCGGCAGCATCGTAAGTCTGACCGCTGACACCGTTCTTGGCATCGGTCGCCTGTGTGATTCGGTTCATTTTGTCATACGCGTATTTTGTTTGGCGTCCTTTGGCGTCCGTTATTTGCGTTAGACGATTCAACGAATCGTACTGTTGGGTGAGCTTGTGATTGAGCGCATCCTTGATTGAAGCTGGGTTGCCCATGGTGTCATAATCAACGGCATACACTCGATTCCCGAGCGCATCGAAGGCAGCAACAGTTCTGTCAACGGCATCGTATTCGTAACGGATCGTTTGGCCGAGTGCGTTGGTGATCTGGGTCAGCCGTCCTTTGGGATCGTAGCCGTACGTCGTCGAGTTGCCGCGCGCATCGGTTTCCTTAACGAGCCTGTCTTCCGCATCGTAGAAAAAGCGTGTTGTATACCCAAGCGCATTGGTAATGCTGGCCAGATTGTCATTCGCATCGTAATCGTACGTCGTCGAGTTGCCCAATGCGTCGGTTTCGGCAAGCAGATTGCCTCTCGGGTCATAGGAATACGAAACCTGATTGCCCAGCGGGTCTGTTGATGTCAGGATCTGATCCTTGTTGTTGTAGGTCAAGGACAGCTTTTTGCCGTCGTTGCCCGCCAAGTTTATGACGCGTCCCGCCGCATCGTAGCCGTAATGCACGGCATTGCCCTCAGCGTTGGATACTGATTCCAGGATACCGCCCGTATAGCTAAAGGTCATCGTTCTTCCTGCGCCGTCTGTCGCGCTCAGCAGCAAGCCGTTGGCGTCATACGTATAACGAGTCGTACTGCCGTCCGGAGTCGTCAGGCCGGTCAGATTGTTGGCCGCATCATACGTGCTGAGAAGCTGATCTCCTGCAATGTTCGTCACGCTGACCTGATTGTTGTTCGCATCATACGCCATTGCAACCGTCTTGCCGGATGAGTCCGTCGCACTTGTCATATTTCCTGCGGCATCGTAAGCAAACGTATTGCTTTGGCCGAGCGCATCCGTAACGGAAGTCCGGTTTCCGTTCGCATTGTACGTGTAAGTCGTGCTTGCTCCCAGCTCATCCTGAACTTCGATCAAACGATTGCCGTTATGTTTCAAAATCCGCTTGTTACCCGTGCGGTCGGTTATCGTGGTGGTCAGGGTGCCGCCGTTTTCTTCGTACTTGAACGTTGTCGGCGCATGGTCGGCTACGGCGTCCTGTTGAGCGATTATGCGGCCTCGGCTATCGTACGTATTGGCGAAACGGAGCGTTCCCTGCTCGGTGCCTATCAAAATGCGTCCCGATGCATCATACGTATATTCGCTCGTACTTCCGTTTGCATCCGTAATCCCGGTCAAGCGATTATTCTTGTCATAAGTTAACCGCACCTGTCTGGACATGTTGTCCTGGACCGAAGCCAGCAAGCCGTTCGCCCCATACGCGAAGGTCAGGCTTTTACCCGATAGCGGTTCGTTTGCGGAAGCCAATTTCTCTGCCTGGTTGTAAGCAAAAAGCAGTCCGATTCCATTCTTGTTTTGCAGTTTGGTCAGTTTGCCTGCCGAAGAGAACTCATAGCTGGTTCCTTCTTTCCGCTCCAGCAGGTAGGAGCCGTCTGCTTTTTTAACAAGTTTGTCCTGCTTGGTTGCTTCGTCCGAAGACGTATAGCTGCCGCTGCCTGTGCTTATAAAATCGTTGTGGCGGTTCGCATTCCAATAAACCTGAACGCCGCCTTGTCCTGTGTCTTTCAGGCTGATCTCATAGAGATGTCCCCAGCCAGGTCCAACGTCGCCTTTATTAAGCAGCAAAGAGTAATATTGGAGCTGGAACGGCACTTCTACCGCACCGTGAACCGTCAGCAAAGTCCGGCTGATCCATTGCGCGCCAGTCGAAGTATCGACCGGATCGGCGTGCATCGATTGGACATCGTAGCTTGCAGGATCAAGCTTGCTGATATCCGTTGCGGTTCCGGCATCCGGCGCATCCTCGAACAGGAAGGAGTCGAAAGGTCCGAACACATCGTAAGCGGCGGAACCAGTGTTGGTAATTCTGAGCTTCTGCCCGGCTGCAATCGTCAACGAGCCTTGACCCTGCTGAGGCGTTCCCCCATCGGAGCCGGCATAGCTGAATGATCCGCCAAGTGTCAACAATTGCGGACCGCCGGCCTTGTTGGTCACCAGGATGCTTTTGCCGGAGGCGAGAGTTTTCGTCAGCAGCGCCGGAGCCACCCGATCCGTGACGGTAAAAGCGTTTTTGGCGCCCGTGACGGTAATCGTACCGCTGCTGCGGTTGGTAATGGCGATGCGTCCGGAGCTCGGGACGGTCATATCGCCGGGAGCCGCTTTTTGCCTATATTCCGCGGCAATGCCCGCACTGTCGCTAATCACAACATCTACGGAGCCGGTCACATTCAGCGGCATGTCCAGTGAAGCGTTATTTTGCGCTTCCATGCTCTGTCCGGGAGCCAGAGAACGGGTAAACACGCTCGCCGCCGTACCGTCATCCATCACGACCTTATCGAACGGAGCCGCAATTTCCAGTGGTTTGGCGTCCGCATTGACAACCACAAGGCGATAATAAGATCTTAGCAAAATAATGCCGGCAGGATGCTTGGTTCCTGTGCCTGCAGTTTTGCCCAGAGAGTCGAATAGCGTGTAATCGAACGCGCCGTCGAGTTGCGGCCAATAAGCGGATGACGAGGTGTTAAGAACCGATGCCGTTTGAGCGGGATTCAAGGTCTTGATCATCAAAGCGGGATCGGTACGGTCCGTGACTGTAAATGCATCGAACGAACCTTTCACAGTAAGAGTCCCCGTCCCGCGATTCGTAATAACGATCCGATCGCCTGCGCTGACGCTATTGCTTCCCGTGCCCGTCAGTTTGTCTAAGCCCCGCACTTGTCCTGCGCTTCCGTAGGAGGCATAGTCGTAAACGCCGCCGCTGTTCCTCACGGAAAAGCCCATTTTCGTGTGATTGGCGGCCTGAAGCGTTTGACCGCTTGCCAGATTCTTTACAAACGTAACCGGCGTTTGGCGGCTTTTGGCCTGGAATATGTCAAAAGCGCCCGATACTTCCGCGATTGCCGTTCCCGAGTTCGTGACCGCCAGTCGCTTCCCCGGATTCAGCTGCTTGAAATTTGAAGTGACATCCGGAAGGTAATAGTCAGGCTCCCCGGAGGCATCGTAAGTTGCGTAATCATACGTCCCTTTTATATGGAGCTCAGCGAGGGGAGTCGTACTTGTATTTGCTGCCTCCATGCTTTGTCCGGGAGACAAGCTCTGGATAAACAAAGCCGGGTTCTGACGATCCGTTACTGTAAATGCATCATAAGGACCTGCAACCTGAACGGTTCCGCTATCGGCATTCGTGACAACCGTTCGCTCGCCGGAGCTAATGCTCAATATTCCGGGAATTCGCATCCGGCTTGAAGTATCCAGATCGCCGCTCTTCTTGTAGTTGGCGAGATCGTACTTGCCTGATATCCGGATTGGAAATGCGGAGTCGGATGTATTGAGCGTCTGAAGCGTAGATCCGGGAGCGAGATTTTTGATAAAGGAGACCGGGGTTGCCCGATTTTGAACGGTAAAAGCGTCATAGGGACCCCATACTTCCAATGCGGCGCTGTCCGTATTCATAACGGCAAGGCGCTTGGCTGACGATACCAGCACAATTCCTGCGATGTTGTCGCCTCTATAGGACTCCAGCTTGTCGGTGCTTGCATATATAGCGCTATCGTACACTCCGGTGACATGAACATAATAGGGGAGCGAGGTTATATTGATCGCTTCCATGCTTTGCTGCGGCGCCAGCGTCTTAATGAATAAAGCCGGGTTCGACCGCGGGGCGACCTGAAATGCATCGTAAGGCCCGTAAAACTCCATGAAGCCAGCCCCTGCATTCGTAACCGCGAGTCGTTTGGACGCGTCCGCCGATATGGAACCGCCTGATACATTCCGCCCGAAACTGCCCACATCGTCCGTGCTGCCGTATTTGGCATAATCAAAATTGCCTGTCGCGTAAAGGGTAATCGCCCGGACTGTCCGATTGGTTACATCCAGACTGGAGCCGGGAGACATATTACGGATGAATAAGGCCGGATTCGTCCGATTGCTTACTTGAAACGCATCAAAAGGCCCGGTTACCGTCAAAGCGCCGTTTCCCGGATTGGTAACGGCCAAGCGATGGGAGGCCGGCACCAGATTCGAGCGGACGTCTTGTCCTCTTTTATATTCTGCAACTGTGCCATCGTCCGCATATTCGGCAAAGTCAAAGGCGCTGCTCAGGGACAAATTAAAGTTGGTCGCAGAGGTATTTACGGCATCCATGCTTTGTCCGGCAGATAAAATCTTCGTAAAAGAAACCGGATTGCTCCGCCCGGCAAACGAAATTGCATCGTAAGGCGCCGCCACATCGAATACGCTGCTGCCTGAATTCGTTATTGCTAATTTTTTGGAAGCGGGAAGGGGGACCCCTGTCTGCGCTCCTTGGCGGGTATAGGAGTAAATGTCTCCCGGCACATGATAAAGCGCATAATCATACGTTCCTCCGACCGCAACCGTAACGCTTCCTGCGGTTCGATTCACAGCTTCCAGGCTTTCGCCCAATGATAAAGTTTTGATGTACAAAGCCGGATTCGTGCGATTGTCTACTTGAAATCCGTCATAGGGCCCGGCGACCTCCATCGCGGAAGTTCCCCTGTTCGTCACATCCAGACGATCGGCTGACGAAATGGCGTTGGTTGCCGTTTTTTGATTTCGTCCATAGCTGATGACTTTTCCCGTTGCGTCGTATTCGGCGTAATCATAGGTGCCGTTTAATGTAAGGGTGAAGAGCCTGGGTGTCTTATTTGTCGCCTGCATGCTTTGTCCGACGGACAACGTTTTGACGAAGGAAGTCGGATTGGTCCGGTCGGCAAATACAAACCCGTCGTACGGTCCCGATACGTTAATGATCTTCGTATCCGAATTCGTAATCGAGAGCCGCTCCGATTTAGTGACGGCCTGACTGGTCGCTGCGCGTTTGCGCCCATAAGCGGATATGCTGCCGTCCGGCTCATAATTGGCATAGTCGAACACACCGCTCATGGATAAGCTGAAGCTTCTGCTGCCGGTATTCGTCGCTTCCATGCTTTGTCCGGGAGACAATGTCTTGTAAAAGACGGCCGGGTTTACCCGATACGTTATCGTCCATAAGCCGTTAGCTCCGTAGACGTCAATCGTCTTGGTATCCCGATTCGTAATGGCGATTCTGTTCATGGACAAGAGCGCCTTCGCGCCTTTGGCGCTTCCCTTGGCAAAAGAGGACAAATCGCCGTTCTCGTCATACTTTGCGTAATCGTGAACCCCGTCGATCGTGATCGACTTGCTTCCGCTGCCGGTGTAAGTGGCATCGATGCTTTCTCCCGGCGACAGGAACCTGTGCACTAGGGCAGGGGTGGATACATAGCTGATGTCAAAGTCAAAAACGCTGGAAAGGGTTAACGTCGCACTGGACGTATTGGTAATGACGAGCCTCTCCGTATGGATAATGCTGTATGAGGAGGCGGCAGTTTTTTTACCGTATGTACCCAGCCCGCCGTCCGAATTATACTCCGCATATTCATGCGCTCCGCTTACTTTGATTCCTACCGCTAACACACTGATTGCAGAGTTAGGCGTCAATTCCGCCGTAGCGCCGGGACTCAGATTGTACGAGTAATTATCGGCGGCGCTTGCCGTTGCCGCCCCAATGGACATCATCAGCAGCATGAAAAGGAGCGAGACAATCAAACGCTGTTTAATCACGGTTTACCTCCAGCCTGAAGCAAGCGAATTCCGCTGACGGCTACATCCGCTGACGAGCCTTCGGAGCCCAGACGTATGGTGAACTGAATTTTCGCTGTAACGGCATCAGAAGGAGCGATCGCACCAATCGACAGTGCTTGTCCAATCTTCCCCTGCGCAACATAAGTCGTGTTCGACTCACCAACCGGCTGACCGGAATCGTTTGAAAATTGAACGGTAACTTGAATGCTTGCATCATTCAGGGACAACGCATCTATTTCCCCCTGAAGCCGGTAGTAGGTATTTCCTGTTACGGTTGCCGTTTGGGAGATGGATACCTCACCCGGAGATTGGGCAAAGGCTTTGATGCGCACTCCGTCTCCGTATACGGAACTCGCGACCGATTCGTACTCAGCCGATACCCCCGGCGAAGAATAAGTTTCCCATCCATTTGCAGCGCCGGCAGCAGCCATCGGTTGTGAAATCGCCATAGCACGAGGAGCCTGCACTTGCCGGACACTCGTTATATTTCCGGAAGCATCATAACTGTACGTTACCCGTTCCCCTGAGTCCATCGTTGCGGAAATCAACCGATTCAGCTCGTCATACTCATATTCATCGGCCCAAGCGGAAGCTGGGTAACACAATAAACAAGCAAACAAAAGCACGCGAAAAACGTGGAGCAATTTCATAGTTCACCTCTCCAAAATGGTTAGTATTGGTAATGATTTAAAGCCTTTGCGGTCCTCCTCTACCTAAAAAGTATCTATATAAACCTATTTCCCCCGGAATATAGAATCCGGACGAAATAAGAGAGAAAATCCGTATATTGGAGCAGCGTATCCTTTGTTAAGAAGTGCCGGGCCAGGAATTTGTCCGACGAAACGTTTTGTGTGTATGATCCGTCGGACAGGCTCCCGGAAGAGCAGAGTGGACGCCTAATCCGGTTTGCGTCCGGTCTTTCCCATCCCGCGCGGCACCGTGCGTGCCTCTCCCGCGCACCTTGGTGCGAGAGGGAGTGCCTAATCCGATGTGCGTCCGGTCTTCCCCGATAAGCGCTGCGCCTTGCTTGTATCTCCTGCGCACACTCCCCTGCGCCTCTTCCCCCGCACAGTTTGCGGCGCTGCTCAGCGAGAGGGGGCTCCCGTGCTCGCATCCCGCAAAAACCTGCGAAAGTGGAGCGACCAAGCATAGGTCGAGTGAGGTAGCAGGTGGGAACCCTGCTTGGAAAGGTGTTAGCCACATCACCAATAACGAGTCTTGG